>CAZTMO010000126.1:0-6157 GCA_964615105.1 uncultured Thermoleophilia bacterium | reverse complement strand
GCCTTCGGCGACGCCGATCCGCCCCGCCGCTGGCGCTGCGCGCCCCGGCGGCCGATGACATGAAGGGACATCAAGGAGCGCGCTGCCGGGAGGCGAAAGAGAGCCCGGAACCTGGCACCGCATGATCTCGACTGGAGGCACCATGCACAGAACCGTCCTGGCGACGCTCGTCGCCTTTCTCACGGCAGTCTGGCTGGCAGGGGGAGCGTCGGCCGCGGACCTGCCCAGCCACCGTGCCCCACAGGGCCGCGCGCCGTCGGCGAGAGCCGCCACGTGGGCCACGCAGCCTGGCGCGACGTTCCAGACTCTGGGCGCGAAGCTGGCCGGCGCCGCCGTCGTCAACGGCCACGTGTACGCGTATGACGGCGCACCTATCCAGCAGAGCTACGTGTACGGAGAGGCCTACGATCGCACCGTCGGCGCGTGGATTGGAGTGGAGACGTACTCCGACGGCAGCGGGTCCTACACCCTGAGCGGGCTTCCGGCAGCCGATGCGAGTGGGTACCTTGCCGCCACCTCCTCCACAGAGCCGTGGGTCATGCGCAGGATCTACGCCTCTTGGTCCGATCCCGGTCCGACGACGTTCGACTTTCGCCCCGGCAAGGTACCGACCACGCTCGTTCGTGGCACCATATGGTCCGACTGGGAATCTGCCGAGAGCGAGCTCTTCGGTGTCGATGCCCGGTCAAGCATCTTCGCCGAGAGCCTCGTCCCGAGCAGCGGCGGCCCCACGACCGTGGGCGACTCGTACGCGTTGGGCGGCAGCTACAGTCAGGGCGCCCTCTATTTCTGGGCCGACCAGGGTCTCGAACACGTCACCGCCATCGAAGTGACCGCCGGGGCACGCAGCGTGCAATCCGTGACTGTGTCCCAGAACGACGCGCAGCGCATCTCGGTAACGTCGCCGTACTGGGCCTCAGGCAAGCCTGGGACCACGGTGACCGTGAAGCACTGGAACTTCCCCGCAGGGTGGAATCTTGGGTTCAGCGGGTGGCCGGACGCGCCCATAGGCAACGGGAAGGCCTATGGCAGCGCCGTCGCGCCGGCGGCCGATTCCTTCACTCGCAAGTTCACCGTTCAGAAGACCGCACCCGCCGGCTACTCCTACCACCTCGAGACCGACCACGCCGACGGGCCGCTCCTGCTCCACACACCCTTCCAGGTGTGCACGCTCAAGTCGACGAAGGCGTCGATCAAAAAGGGCGGCAGCATCAAGCTCAGCGGCGTGATCCCGACCCAAGGGCACTGGGGAAGCCGAGCCGGCAAGAGCAAGAAAGTGACGATCTACCAGCGGAGTAAGTCGGTGTCGGCCGCGCCGACGACCTGGGACGCGACCAAGCAGGGCTGGAAGAAGGTCGCCACCGTCACGGCCAACGGCCTCGGCAAGTACGCAAGCGCGTCGCTCAAGCCGACGCGCACGACCTGGTACGTCGTTCGCTACCCCGGCGACGACTGGTACTGGCGCGCCTACACCTCGGTGGTGAAGGTGCGGGTGAACTGAGTCGGGAGCGCGGCAGGCACGGACGGGGAGCGCGCCGGACAGTCGGACGCGCGACAGACGCGGACGGGGGCGGCTGCCCGAGGCAGCCGCCCCCGTCGCGTATCGGCCACCGCCCCCACCCGCGCCGGCCGCCGACTCCCCGCCAGTGGTATACTGCCGCACTTGTGTGCCCGCTCGCACACAGATCCCACCGGTCAACGCTTGCGCGTTCGCGCGCGGCAAAGGCGACCACGCCCTTATCCCCGGTCGGCCGTACATAAGTATTTACGATTTGCAGGATTAGGTCGATTTATCGACAATACCCAAGTCGTCGTCGACCGTGAGGGAGCTCATGAGCAAGAGGTTCGCGAAGACGCCGGACGTGCCGCGCACCGGGGGAGGCGTCCTGCTGTTCCGCAGCTGCCTGGTGTCGGCCGAGTACCCCGGCGTCGAATCATCGACGAAGTGGCTCTTCGAACGTCTCGGCATCGAGTACACGGTGAATCCCGAGCAGACGTGCTGTACCGGCCTCGGGTACTACTCGGACCTGATCCCGATCGACACGGCCGTGGGGCTCGCAGCGCGCAACGCCTGCGTCGCCGTCGACGACGACCATCCCGTCATGAGCTATCTCTGCTCCACCTGTTACGCGATCAACAAGAAGGCGCGCAACATCCTCGAGGTCGACGCGTACCGGGAGCAGACGAACGACGTGCTCGCCAAGGTCGGCCGGCAGTACGATGACCGCGTCGCCGGGACGGTCCGGCACAAGCACGTGCTCGACGTCATCTGGGGCTCTCACGACGCGGTACCCGGCCTCGTCCGCCGGCGCCTCGACGGCATCAAAGTCGCCACGCACCCCGCCTGCCATTATTGCAAGGTCTTCCCCGACGAGACCATGGGGAGCAACGAGAACTTCACGGTCCCGGAGGAGCTCCTCATGCCGGCGGGGGCGACGCCGACGGGCGCCTACAACGAGAAGACCCTGCACTGCGGCGCGGGCTTCAGACAGCGGTTCGTGAACCCGTCGATCTCCTTGGCGGTCACGCAGCAGAAGCTGCGCCGGCTCGCCGAAGAACGCATCGATGTGCTCGTCCACATGTGTCCCAACTGCCACGTCCAGTACGATCGCTACCACGACATCATCTCGGCGACCGCACACGAGCAGTATCCCTTCGTGCACCTGCACGTGCAGCAACTGCTCGCACTGGCGCTCGGCGCCGACCCCGAGAGAGAAGTGGGCGTCCAGTCGCACTCGCAGGACGTCGAGCCGTTTCTCGAGCGCATCGGCGCACGTACGGACGGCGGCGACAGGGTGACCGTGCCGGTGAGCCGCGGCGCCGGGAGCGCGCGGCCGAAGGCGGGCGCGCGATGAGGGCCGGGGTCTTCATCTGCGAGTGCGGCGGCAACATCTCCGGCGTCGTCGACGTCGAGTCGCTCGCCGGGCACGCCCGCACCCTCGACGGCGTCGTCGAGGTCGCCGTCAACCAGTTCATGTGCGGGACCGAGGGCCGCGACCTGATCGCCAGGGCGGTCGAGGAGCGCGGCCTGGACCACGTCGTCATCGCCTCGTGCTCGCCGCGCTTCCAGGGCCCGACCTTCGAGCGCATCGCCCGCGAGCTGAAGCTCGGCGAGAACGCCGTCGCCTTCGCGAACATCCGCGAAGGTTGCTCCTTCGTCCACCGCGATCAGCCCGACAAGGCCCAGGAGAAGGCGAAGCGCATCGTCGAGGGCGCCGTGGCGCGGGTGCGCCACCAGAGCGACCTCCCGCGGCACCGCACCTTCTTGCACCGGTCCGTGCTCGTCGTCGGCGGCGGCATCGCCGGCATGACGGCGGCCGAGGAGCTCACCGGGGCGGGGATGGACGTGCACCTCGTCGAGCGCGAGCAGTCGCTGGGCGGTTTCATGGCGCGGCTCGCCAAGACCTTCCCGACCGAGGATTGCGCGATGTGCTCCCTCGCCCCACGCCTCACGTCCACCGCTCTTGACGGCCACATCCACATCCACACGCTGACCGAGGTCGACGAGATCGCCGGGCCGCCCGGCGAGTTCCGCGTCAGATTGCGCCACAAGCCGCGCTACGTGAGCGAGGCCTGCGTCGGCTGCGGCGAGTGCGTCGCCGTGTGCCCGGTCAAGATCCCCAGCCGCTACGACCTCGGGGTGTGCGAGCAGACGGCGATCTCGCGGCCGTTCGCCAACGCTGTCCCGAGCACGTTCGCCGTCGAGAAGAGAGGCTGGAGCCCCTGCAAGACCGCTTGCGCCGTGCACACCTCTGCGCAGGGCTACGTCGCCCTGGTCGCCGAGGGCCGGCTCGAGGACGCTTACCGAGTCGCCAGCGAGCCGAACCCCTTCCCGAGCGTCTGCGGGCGCATCTGCACGGCGCTGTGCGAGGTCGCCTGCACGCGTGGCGAAGTCGACGAGCCGATCGCCATCGCGAGCATCAAGCGCTTCGTCGCCGACACGGTAGGACCGACGCTGCCGGTACAGCCGGCGCCGGTCATCCACGACGAGCCCGTGGCCGTCATCGGCGCCGGCCCCGCCGGCCTGACGTGCGCCCGCGACCTCGCGCTCCTCGGCTACAGGGTCACCGTCTTCGAGGCGCAGCCGGTCGCCGGCGGCATGCTGCGCACGGGTATTCCCGACTACCGCCTTCCGCACAACGTCATTCAGCGCGAGATCGACCAGGTCCTCGCCCTCGGCGTCGACCTCAAGCTCGGGCGTCGCGCCGGGCACGACTTCACCGTGGACGGCCTGTTCGAGCAAGGCTACGGGGCGGTCTATCTGGCTCCCGGCCTGCAGAAGAGCGCCGAGGTCGAGCTGCCCGGCGATGGCCTCGACGGCGTCGCTCGCGCCGTCGAGCTGCTGCGCGAGCTGAACCTCGGCGGTACTCCCGCCGTCGGCGACAAGGTCGTCGTCATCGGCGGCGGCGACGTGGCGCTCGACGCCGCACGCAGCGCGATCCGCCTGCAGCAGCAGCGCGGGACCGAGCCCGACGTGACGCTGGTCTACCGGCGCACCGAAGTGGAGATGCCCGCCAACGCGAGTGAGCTCGAGGAGGCGAAGGAGGAGGGCCTCAAGGTCGAGTTCCTCGTGCAGCCGGTCGAGATCCTCGACGAAGTGACACGGACAGGCGAGACCGGCGGGACCGGATCGGACGGCGGCAGCGCATTCGCTGCCGACAGCGGCGCCGGTGGTCGCGTGGCGGGCATCAGGCTGCAGCGCTGCAAGCTCGGGAGGGCCGACGAGTCGGGCCGACGCCAGCCGGTCCCCGTGGAGGGCTCCGAGTTCGCTCTCGCTGCCGACACCGTGGTCTTCGCCGTCGGCCAGGCGCTGGTCGACGACTTCGCCCGGGGCTGTGAGGGCCTCACGGTCGAGCACGGCCAGGTCCGCGTCGACCGCGAGACCATGATGACGACCCGCGAGGGCGTGTTCGCCGGCGGCGACGCGGCCGCGACGGGCTTCTACACCGCCATAGAGGCCGTCGCCGCCGGCCGTCGCGGCGCCGCCGCGATCCACAACTACCTGCGCGGCGAGCGCCTGTTGCCCGTGTGGGAGGAGGTCTGGGACGAGGCGCGGCCGGGGCCCGACGAACTCGAGCGCGTCGAGGTCGGGCAACGCGTCCCCATGACGATGGTCGACGGCCTCGCCCGTCGCGCCGACTGGAACGAGGTCGCCAGGGGCTACTCGGCCGAGGAGGCGATCGCCGAGGCCCGGCGCTGCCTGGACTGCGCCGTCTGCTCCGACTGCGACTCGTGCGTCAGCGCCTGCCCCTCGGGCGCCATCGACTGGGACCAGCGCGAGACGACGGAGGAGATCACCGTGGGCGCCGTGATCCTGGCCACCGGCCACCGGCAGTTCGACGCGGCGCGCAAGATCCCGCTGGGCTACGACCGGCACGCCAACGTGATCGACCAGGGGCAGCTCTCGCGCCTCCTCTCGGCGGCCGGCCCGACGGAGGGCGAGCTCTACCGCCCGTCGGACGGTGCGGTGCCGAAGCGCGTCTTCATGCTGCAGTGTGTCGGCTCGCGCGACGTGACCAGCACCGGCAACGGGCACTGCTCCGCCATCTGCTGCCTGTTCGCGACGCTCAACGCCTCGCTGATCCGCCAGCATCATTCCGACACCGAGGTCACCATCGGTTACACCGACCTGCGCGCGCCCGGCAAGGCGCACGAGGAGTACTACCGTCTCGTCCAGGAACGCGGCGTGCGCTACGTGCGTGGTCGCGTCGGCGAGATCCTCGAGGAGCAGGACGGCAGTCTGCGCGTACGCTTCGAGGACACCATGACCGGCCGCAAGCAGGAGGAGCTCTTCGACCTGGTCGTGCTCTCGGCGGGTCTGGAGGGCTCGGACGGCACCCGCGACATCGCCCGCGTCGCCGGCGTACAGACCGGCGCCGGCGGGTTCATCCGCGAGTACCATCCCAAGCTCCGTCCGGTCGACACCCAGCGCACCGGCATGTTCGTCTGCGGCACGGCACAGGGACCCAAGAGCATCCCCGACTCGATCGCCCAGGCCAAGGCGGCGGCGGCGCGGGCCGTCGCCATGCTCTCGAGCGGCTTCGCCATGACCGCCGCCCAGGTCGCGGCGAGCGATCCCACCGTCTGCATCGGTTGCGGAGTCTGCGAGGCGGCCTGTCCGCAGCAACTGAAGGTGATCGAACTCCTGAAGGAGGCC
>CAZTMO010000125.1:0-6192 GCA_964615105.1 uncultured Thermoleophilia bacterium | reverse complement strand
CAGGAAAGCGGATGGAGCGGAGACGCTCGTACACCACCTTGACGGACGTGGCCCGTACAGCGCCGCCTGGTCCACTGACATGCGGGTGCCGAAATCGATGATCCACATGCCTCGCGCACGACTGGTTACATCGCGAGCATTCACCCACGGAACGATGACGTCGCGGTTGTCGCGACCGTCCGGGTTGGGTGCGGCCAGCAATGATTGCGCAACGTCGGCGGGAATGTCGAACGGCCCGCCCTTGGTATCGCCCATGAACGCCACACCGGCGTTCCCAAGCAGACGCTTCGCCTGCGTGAGATCGACTCCCGTCGTCAGGTTGGCGTGGATGACCGCCACGTGCTTCCCGTTGAGTCTCCGCTGCTTCTCCGTTCCGTCGTCGAAGCCGACGAAGGAGATGTGCACTGCCGCCCCGTCGAGCACCCACGGTTCGTCACTCCAGGCCAAGAAGATGTCGCCGCTCTGCTTGACGCGCTCCAGAATGCGGCGGTTGGCACCGCCGCGGATGCCTTGGGTCGCGAGGAGTCCCACGCGTTGGGCCTGGCGGGCCTCGACTATGGCTCGTGCCTTCTCGTGCCAGTAGCAGACGAGGTCTGCTTCTTTCGGGACGCGGCCGTCGTAGACCTCAAAAAGCATATCGACGTAGGCGTCGCCCAAGTCCCGGCGCAGAAGCTTGCCGCCGAGGAACGGCGGGTTGCCCACGATCGCGGTCGCCTCAGGCCACTCGGACTCGCGCGGGTTCTCCGGATCGCTCAGGTCGAGCAGCGCGTCGCGCTCTTCAATGGTGTTGAGCGGCTTCAGGATGGGGTCGCGCCGGTAGGCATAGCCGTGGGCCAGCATCCACTGGATCTCGCCGATCCAGATGACCACGCGGGCGAGCTCGGCGGCGTAGCTGTTGACCTCGATGCCCAGGACCGCTTGCGGGCCGACCTCGGGGAACTGCATCGGGGTCTTGAGCGTGAGCGACCCCCAGAGGATCGCTTCGCGCTCCAGGTCTTTGAGCGCCTGAAGGGCGAGGTAGAGGAAGTTGCCTGAGCCGCAGGCGGGATCGAGCACGCGGACGCTCCGCAACCGCTCCAGGAAGGCGTTGAAGACACTGTCTGGGTTCTTCTCCGCGGGCGTGCGCGCCGTGACCTTCTTGCCCTCCGCGATCAAGGCTTCGATCTTCGCCTGCGTCGCCGCGAGGTCGCGGCGCAGCGGGTCCAGCAGGACCGGCTCGATGAGCCGCATGATCGACTCGCGGTCCGTGTAGTGAGCGCCAAGCTGGGTGCGCTTGCTCGGGTCGAGGCCGCGTTCGAAGAGCGTGCCGAAGATGGCGGGCTCCACCTGCGACCAGTCGAGCCGCGAGACACGATCGACGACGACGATCTCCTCGGCGTCGAGCGGCAGCACGTCACCGCCATCGAAGAGGCCGCCGTTGAACCAGTCGATGCGCTCGGCGCCGAACAAGCCGCCCCCGTCGGACATCTTGGTGAACAGGCCCACAAGGCCGGCGGCGAAGTCGGAGGGATCGTTCGGTGGCGCTGCAAGCCGCCGGAGCAGTCCGGTCGGCAAGAGCCCGGCATCTTCGGCGAACATACAGAAAAGCAGTTTGTTGAGGAAGTGAGCGACCTCGTGCGGGTCGTGGCCGCGGCCCCTGAGACGCTCGGCAAGCGCGGCGAACTCGCCCGCCGCCAGGGCCGTGAGCTCGTCGCGTGTGCGTGTGGGCCTCAATTCCTCAGGATGGTCCATGACGGCCCGCAGCAGCCGCAAGGGTTCCGATGGACTTGCGAGTAGACGTTCGAGATCGAATGAGTGGACGTTCGTCGGCGTGTTCGTGAAGTTCGTGTGAATCTCGAAGCGGTCGAGGTCGCAGACGACGAGGAGCGGCGGGTTCTCCAAGGCCTCTCGGTACTGCAGAAGCTGCTGGTAGGCCGCTTTCAGGTCCTTGTGCTTGCCCTTGTACTCCCAGGCGAAGTGGCCGCGCTTCCAGACATCGGCGAAGCCGTCGCCGCCGCCGACCTTCTCGGCTCCCTTCTCAAAGGCGTAGTGCTCGCCGGTGGGGTCGGCCTCGTTCGGCGTTTGCAGATCGACCATGCGGCAGAGGTCGATGAAGTGCTCCTGCGAGGCGGCGCGCTCGGTGCGCGTGTTACCCTTCCACTTCGCCGCGAACTCGCCGGGCGTGATGTGGATGCTCATGGCGTTGCCGGCTTCCCTCGCGGGAGTCTCTGCGCAAGCTGAAGGAACATGCGTTCCCCTTCCGTACGGCAACCCTCTGCACACACGGGCGTTGCGCCTCCTGGCGTCGCCTACGATGCTACACCAGAGACTGAACGCACGCCCGGGCAGTGAACTCACGCGCGAGTGCCACGGCAGGAAGGAGGGCGACTGGAGGCGGCGTAAGGCTGAACTGCGAACCGTGGCGTAGGGCGGGCATGCGGCCGCCTTGCACCACGAGCGGGGCAAGGGCAACGCGGGGGTGTTCAGTGGCACGGGATCGTTGGCTGGTGCTGGCGGGCGTTGGGCTTCTCGTCACCGTTGGCGGAGTGCTGGCATGGGGCATGGCCGGCTCGGCAATGACGGCTACGGTCGTGGATGCGAGGACCGGCGCGCCTCTGGCCGATGCGGAGTTGACGGTCGACGGAGCTCCCGTCGCGTTGACGAGCGGCAACATCGACACCAAGACCGACCTGGGTGCCCACAAGGTCGAGATCACGGCACCTGGCTACGAGACCGTCACGCGCACCATTGAGTCACGCATCTTTCGCACGACGGCCCTGGGCGAGGTGCCCTTGCGCAACGCCGAGCTCGTCGTTACGGTCGTCGAGGACTACCCGGGGGAGCCACCAGTGAAGGCGGCGAGGCTCGAGATCGCCGGGTCTTCAGCGGAGGTGCGCAAGGGCGATCCGGTGAGACTCGAGGGGCTGCCCGTCGGGCCGACCGAGCTCAAGGCGACGGCGAGGGACTGCGAACCCTTCGCTCTGGGACTCACCCTGGAGCCCGGCCAGAACGATGTGGTCGTGCGCCTGACGCCTGAGATGCTCATCGTCGTGCGACGTGCCATGCAGGCTTCCTTCGACTACGACCATGTGCTCAGTTGGGAGCTGCTCCACCCGGACCGGCAGCGCCTGCACGGGTCACGCTCGGCCTACATCAAGAAGCGGCGTGAGGCCGTCAACGAGCTGCTGAATGAGGCCGTCGTCCCTCAGCGCTTCAAAGTGCTGACACCCGTCTTTCTACAGCGCTACCACGACAAGGCGATCGGCAAGACCTACAGGGACGTCTACCGCGTTCCCATCACAATGTGGGCTGGCGCTCCCCAGCTCGCCATCTTCGGAATGAAGTCCATCGCGGTCACGCAAGACAGCTACTGGATCAAGACAGAAGAGGGACGGTGGCTGAGTCTCGGCGACGGCGAGCCCGTCGACGAGTAGCCGCAGGCCCGTACTGCCGAGGCGAGCCCCGGCAACAGCTGGGCAGCACGCGAGCGGAGCGGCAACGAAGTGTGGCGGCAGCACTCCTGCGGACTGCTGGTGGGCGGTGGTGGGCGCACGTGGATTCGAACCACGGACCTCTTCCTTATCAGAGAAGCGCTCTAACCGACTGAGCTATGCGCCCACGAGGGGCCTTGGAGTCTAGGGCCGGGGGCGGCGGCGCGTCAACCGCTGCGTAGCAGCGGGCGACGCCGCCGCGCATGCCCAGCGGAGCCCCCGCCGAACCGCCGAGCAGGGCTCTCCTCGCGCAGCGACACGGACGCCGTACGTGATCTTCTCAGCGAACGGACCGGTATTGTCAATCTCATCTGACCGGTTTACATTGAGCGTGATGACTTGTTCGCGCCGACCGAGGGGTCCATCATGACTTCCGTGACCATCACCGAACTCAAAGCCCACTTGGCGGAATACGTTCGACGCGTGCACGGAGGCGAACGCCTGCACGTCACCGTTCGCGGCAAGGAGGTCGCCGACATCGTGCCAGCTGATCCGGTACGCGCAGCACTCTGGCGCATGGTCGAGGCCGGCGAGGCCGAATGGAACGGCGGCAAGCCCGTCGTCCCCAAGGACCTCCAAGTGAACACCGGCCGTCTGCTCTCAGACATCGTGCTCGAAGACCGCGGACCGCGGTTGAGTGAAATCGAGCCCGATACGCGATGATCCTCTACGCGGACACGAGCGCGCTCGTCAAGGCCGTGCTGCTGGAGGTCGACACCGATCGCGTGAGCCGCTGGTTCGGCCGCGCCGAGCAGGTCGCGTCGAGCGTGATCACCTACACCGAGGCCTGCGCCGCGCTGGCACGAAGGGACCGCTTGGAAGGCCCCGATCCCGCCGGACTCGAGGCACAAGTCGCCACGCTCGACGCGCAGTGGACCGAGTTCCTCCTCATACCCGTCAACGGGTGCGCGGCGGGACGCGTCGCGCTCGAACATGGACTGCGAGGGATGGACGCGGTCCAACTGAGCGCCGCGCTGGCGTTGCGAGCCAAGGCCACCGAATACGCTGCGGGCGCAGAGGTCACGTTCGCCTCGTTCGACCGCGAGCTGCTCGAGGCGGCCGAGCGCGAGGGCTTCGCCACGTTCGGCCGCCCACTCGAGTAGGCCGCGGCTCGCTTCCTTCTGCGCCCATCCGCGCGCTCACGTTTCCCTCTCAGCCAGACGCCCTATAATCAAGGGGCGATGGACGTCCAACAGATGGTCATCTACGGCGTGAGCTTCGACGTCATCGGCAAGCAGCCGATCGTCCTCCTCAAGACGATGGAGGGCAACAAGTTCCTGCCCATCTGGATCGGCCACCCCGAGGCGGCGGCGATCCTCATCAAGCTCCAGGGCACCAGGCTGCCGCGGCCGATGACCCACGACCTGCTCACCAACCTCATCGGCCGGTTCGACGCGGAGCTCTCCCGCATCACGGTCACCGAGCTCAAGGACAGCACCTTCTACGCCAAGCTCACGCTGCTCAAGGACGGCGCCGAGATCGACATCGACTCGCGCCCGAGCGACGCGCTCGCGCTTGCGGTACGCACCGAGGCTCCGATCTACGCCTCGACCGAGCTCATCGTCGAGAACGCGATCGAGTTCGAGCGCGAGGTCGACGACACCGAGGAGATCATCGAGGGCTTTCGCGACTTCCTCGAGAAGGTCAACCCCGAGGACTTCCGCACTGCCGAGGTGATGGACGACGAGGCTCTCTACGCCGAACGCGAGATGGCGGCCGAGAAGGGCGAAGACGACGAAGAGGACGACGAGGACGACGAGGACGAAGAGGACGACGACCTCGAAGAGGACGACGACCTCGACGAGGACGAAGAGGACGACGAGGGCCGCGCCTGACGCACATCTGGGCGCGGCCGTGACGACGAGAGCAAGGACCGTCGCGCGCTCCCGCGCGCGGTCGAGAAAGCGAGCGTGAGCGACCAGTGGCTTCCGGACCCAACGACCCCGTGATCACCCAGTTCCGCGACCAGATCTCGGACAACGACCTCAAGATCGTCGACGCGGTCAACAAGCGCCTCAAGCTGGTCAAGCAGCTCAAGACGTACAAGGAGCAGCACGGGGTCGAGTTCTACGACCCGGCGCGCGAGGAGTGGATGCTGACCTTCCTCGCCCGGGCGAACAAGGGTCCTCTCTCGAGCGACGGCCTGCGCGACCTGTTCACACAGATCCTCGCGCTCACCAAGCAGGAGCTCGCGCCGAAGGAGTAGGGCGCCGGCCGGTCACGCTCGACCCGTCGGCGCCGATCGGTCCGGCCTTGGTCGCCGGCGTCCCCAGCAGACGAAGGAGGTCCCATGCGCCTCTCCAAGCTCAAGCTCGAAGCCCTTGTCGTGAGCGCTCTCGTCCTCGCCGGCCTCGGGGTCGTGCTCGCGAGCGTCGGCACGGCATCGTGGCCGCTCCTCCTCGGCTGGGGAGCGGGCTGGCTCGTCCTCGCCGCGGCCCTGCATGCGCTCGCCGACCGTCACTGGGTGCGACTCGGCGCGGCCTTGGTGCTCGTGCCGCTGTGCGTCGTCCTCACGTTTGAGGGAGGGCTCTTCTTTCTGCCCGCGGCGGCGGCGCTGGTCGCGTTCGAGGCGCTGGGCCTGCGGTCACCGCCGGCAGGGCGTCCGCACGCGGGCGCCCCTACCCCTTGAGCACGGCCAGCGGCTTGAGCCGCGCGACCTTGCGCGCCAGGCCGACCGCGTCGATCACGCCGACGACCTCGCCGACGTCCTTGTAGGCGTACG
>CAZTMO010000124.1:4879-6208 GCA_964615105.1 uncultured Thermoleophilia bacterium | reverse complement strand
TCGAACCGGTCGTAGACCCAGCGTCGGAGGCTCCGGCAGGCCCAGTACGCGCTCCCCGGCGCCCAACGGTAGCTGCCGTACGTCCACTCCGCAGGCATAGCCGTCACGCCCTGGTATATGGGAAAGAACCCGTTCGAGCACGGTTCCGAGAGACAGGTCCACAGCACGCCGCCGATGCCCGCGGGCAGATCGCGGCGCAACTCCGACACGCAACTGGCGATGTTGTACTGGTTGCAGATGGTGTAGGGCCGCAGCTTGTGGTTGTACCAGCGGGTGCCCTCGTAGTGGCTGCGCAGGATGCTCATGAGCTGGCGCCGCGACACCTTCCCGGCGCCGGCCATGTACTTTCTGAGGTATCGGGCCGTCATCAGATGACGCACGGTGTTGTCGGCCGCCCATTCGGTCTCGCCGGGCCAATGGTAGGCCCGCTTCCAGCTGAAGGCCCCGTCGGCGGGCCTCCACCAGCCGCGTTTGCGGGCGAAGCTCCTGACGTCGTCCGACCACATGAAGCGGGAATGGCTGACGTCAGTGAAATCCACGGCCCCGATGCGGTAGCAGTTGGCGCGCATCACGGCGCGGTCATCGCCGACGCGTCGCGCCACCCACTGCTTGCCGCAGATCTCGATCCACCATGCCTCGTCGGGGTCGGCGATGGCGTACATCGTGCCGCCCCACTTGACCCCGTACCCCTCGACCAGGGCGCCCATGATCTGTACGGCGTCGCGCGCCGACGTGGCCTGCATCCCGACCAGTTCGGTGAGCTCGCTCCACAGGATGTTGTGCCCCTTGGGCTCGTACCTGCCCGGGGCCCAGTTGTTGGCGATCGTCACCTGGTGGTCGTTGAGGAGGTCGGTCACGTCGCCCGGGATGAGGCTCTTGTCGTAGACCCTCGTGGCGATGTAGCCGAGGGTCTCGACGGGCAGGGGCACCGTGCCGCCGTAGAAGAGCCTGTACCGGCTACCCGGCTCGTGCGTCGCAGCAGGAACGACGCCGACGACGGTGCAGTCGAAGGGGTCGTCGTTCTCGTTGTGCGCCATGAGACAGGACCCGGTCTCGGACGCGTCCTTGCCCACGAGGATCGTGGTGCAGCCAAAGCATGGCGACGCGAAGGCGAGAAAGAGCGCAAACGCGCCGGCCACGGCCAGCGCCGCCGCCCCCCCGGTTCTCCTGCTCCATGCCGCCGCTCGCCCAGACCCACCACGCCGGGTCGCGCGCCCCTGAGTGCCTCTCATGGCCTTCCCCCTCGTGCCGTCGCTCCGCGCGTCCAAATCGTGCGCCCATCATCGGACCCTGTGACGGCGTGTCAACAGATGCGAACATCGTGCGGCA
>CAZTMO010000124.1:0-4779 GCA_964615105.1 uncultured Thermoleophilia bacterium | reverse complement strand
ACGCGCGCGTCGCTGCCGAGCAGGTCGAGGCAGCCGGCGGCGAGCGTGGCGACGATGTCGCGCAACTCGCCGCCCCCTTTGCTCACATCGACGCCGATCACACGCGGGCCGCGACCGGCCAACGCTCGTCCGGCGAGCAGGCCCGCCTGCGTACCCCCGGAGCCACAGGCCACGACGAGCCAGTCGACGTCGATCTCGGCCTCATCGAGCTGCGCCAGGAGTTCGAGGTAGGCCTCGGCGTAGCCGACGGCACCGAGCGGTACCGAGGCGCCGACAGGGATCACGTACGGGCTCCTGCACTGCGCGCGCAGCTCGGCGGCGACGCGCTCGGACGCGGCGACGAGCAGATCGAACTCGTCCTCCGCGATCGTGTGGAGGCGCGCGGCGGCAAGACCGTCGAGGAGCAGGTTGCCGCCGCGCATCTCCTCGGCGTCGCCGCCGAGCACGAGATGCACCTCGAGCCCCGCCATGGCCCCGCAGATCGCGGTCAGGCACGCGTGGTTGGACTGCACGGCGCCGCACGTGACCAGGCAGTCGGCGTCGCGCGCGAGCGCGTCGGCGACCACGTACTGCAGCTTGCGCGTCTTGTTGCCGCCCATGCCGGGGCCGACATGGTCGTCGCGCTTCACGAAGAAAGAGCCGGTGAGGCCGAGCGCGACGCCCAACGCCGGACGCAGCTGGAGCGGGGTCCCATCAGCACCGAAGTCGATCTTGGCGAGGCCGCCGAGACCGCTACCACGCGTCGGCACGTGGTCGAGAGGGTACGATGCGACCATCCGCGACCTCCTTCGTCGTTCGCGAACGGGACCGGGGACCCCGCCGCCAGACGGCGCGTGGACCGCACGAAGCCGCTGCCCGCGCCCGGCCGGATGATACACGCAGGGCCGGGCCTGCCGCGAAGCGCGCACACGGGCCTTCGGCTGCGGCGGACGCACACGTCACCGACCGCGGCAACGCAGCGCCTCTCGTCGCGCGAGCGCGCGTCCCCGGCCGCGGCGCTCAATGTCGCTCCTCGGCCACACAACAGGCGCTCCCATCCGCGTCTCTACCGAAGATTCTGCGTCTTCTTTGACAGCAGCCGATGCTTTCTTCTATGTTCTCGACGCGCGGGCGCATCTCAGCGGACGCCGCGGCGCCCTCGGGACCTTCACGGGAGGAGGCCACGTGACGAACGACTACGCGGATCTGATCGAGGAGCTCTCGTCTGTCTACGCGGCTCGCAACCCCCGCTCCGCCGCCCTCGATCGACGAGCGCGCGCCGTCATGGTCGACGGCGGCAACCACACCGTGCGCCTCACGTCGCCGTTCGCCCCGCGCATCGCCGCTGCACGGGGCGCCTCGGTCACGGACGTCGACGGCCATGACCTGCTCGACCTCTGGCAGGGCCATTTCGCCAACATCCTCGGACACGCGCCGTCTGTCATCAGCGAGACCCTCGCGGATACGGCCGCGCGCGGCCGCGGCCTGCTGCTCGGTATTCCAGACGAGCTGACCGTCGAGACGGCCGAGCTGCTCTGCGCCCGCCTCCACGCGGAGCGGATCCGCTTCACGACGAGCGGCACTCTGGCCACGATGTACGCGATCATGCTGGCGCGCGCCTTTACCGGCCGCCGGACGGTGCTCAAGGTCGCCGGCGGCTGGCACGGCGCGCAACCCTGGGGCCTCACCGGCTATGTGTTCCACCCCGGCCCGGAGCCTTGGGGCGTCGACAGTGAAGGGCTGCCGGAACACATCGCCGATGAGGTGGAGATCACCCGTTTCAATGACCCGGAGGAGCTGACCGGGCACTTCCACCGGCGCGGAGACGAGATCGCCTGTCTGATCGTCGAGCCGATGGCGGGCGCCGGCAGCTTCATGTTCGCCACGCCCGAGTATCTGGCCGTCGCCCGCGAGCTGACGGAGCGTCACGGCGCCCTCCTGATCTTCGACGAGGTGATCACCGCGTTTCGCTTCGCTGCCGGCGACCTGGGCTCGCTGGTCGGTGTCCGGCCCGATCTGCTCACCGTCGGCAAGATAGCCGGCGGCGGCATGCCCATGGCGGCCGTCGCGGGGCGCGCCGACGTGCTCGCCCTGTGCGGGAAGGAAAGCGGTCTGCGCGTCGGGTTCTCGGGCGGCACGTACTCGACACACCCCACCGCCATGCTCGCGGCGAAGACGATGGTCTCGTACCTCGTCGAACACGAAGCGGAGGTCTACCCGCGCCTTGCCGCCCTCGGCGATGGTCTCCGACGGGCGATCGAGGACGGTTTCGCCGCCGAAGGAGTGCTCGCGCGCTGCTCGGGAGCGCCGGTCGGGCCGATCGCCGGCTGCTCGTTGACCGCGATCCACTTCCCGTACAACGAGGGCACCGTGGTCGACCGGCCGCACGTCACCCGCGACCCCGCGATCTGCGACATCCCGTTGAAGGAGCACGTCCTGCAACTCGCCCTGTTGCTCGAGGGCGTGTACACGCTCTACGGCTGCTGCGCCCTGAGCACGACGCACACCGACGCCGACGTCGCGCGCGTCGGCGCGGCGTGCCGCGCCGTGGCGCGCCGAATCGGCGCCCGCCGATGAACCCTGGCTCGAGACACCACGCGACTGGGTGGACACGGCCGCACGAGAAGGGGTCGCGCCGGTGAGCGGATCGCCGGACCTGCTCTTTCGCCGCGCCACCGTCGTCGACGGCACCGGCGCCGCGCCGTTCGTCGCCGACGTCGGCGTCGTCGGCGACCGCGTCGCCTTCGTCGGGAGCGCGCCGGCGGACGCCGCGGCAGACAGAACGGTGGATTGCTCCGGCCTGTGCCTCGCGCCCGGCTTCGTCGACGTCCATACACACGACGACCACCTCCCCTTCGTCGACCCCGCGATGGGCTCGGTGCTCCGTCAAGGCGTGACCAGCGTAGTCGTCGGCAACTGCGGCGACTCGCTCTGGCCCCCGAGCGACGCGGTCTCGCTCGGGCCATACCTCGAGGACCTCGGACCTGACTTCGGCCGCTCGTGGGAGACGTTCGGCGAGTACCTTGCGGCGACCGAAGCCTGCCGGCCTGGCGTGAACGTGGCCGCCCTCGTCGGGCACGGCACCGTGCGTGGCCACGTACTCGGCAAGCGGCGGCGCGCGGATGACGGCGACCTTCGCAAGATGGCCGGCCTCGTGCGCGCGGCGCTCGACGACGGCGCCGTCGGCCTTTCCACCGGCCTCATCTACCGACCGGGGCTGTTCGCCGACATCGACGAGCTCGTCGCGATGGCCGGTCCCGTCGCGGAGCGTGGCGGCCTCTACACGAGCCACGTCCGCGGTGAAGGTCCGACGCTCTTCGAGGCGGTGCGCGAGGCCCTCGACGTCGGGCGCCGCGCGGACGTCCCCGTGCACGTCAGCCACCTCAAGCTGGCTGCAGAGAGCGTCTGGGGAAGGACGGACGAGCTGCTCGTCCTCATCCACGAGGCGGGAGCGACGGGCGATCAGTATCCGTACACCGCCGGATTGACCGACCTCGCAGAGCTCCTGCCTCCATGGGCGACGCCGGACACGTTCCCCGCGCTGCGCGCCGACCGTGCCCGTCTCAGACACCTCGAGCACGTCATCGGCCACGGTGAGCCCGGCTGGGTCGGCGCCGCCGAGCGCGTTCCTTGGGAGTGCCTCGTCCCGGTGCCTGTGACGAAGACCGGCGCCGGCGGGGCCGATCTCGTCGCGCTCGCCGCCCGGCGCGGCACGACGCCTGTCGAGGCGCTCCTCGACGTGCTCGAGGAGGACCCCGACGCACTCGTCCTCATCCACGGTATGCGCGAACAGGACGTGCGCGCGATCATGCGCGACCCGGAGGTGATGGTCGCATCCGACAGCGTCCCGGTGCCCGACGACGCACGCTGGGACGAGTTGCTCGATCACCCACGGTCGTACGGCACGTTCCCGCGGGTCCTCGGCCGTTACGTGCGCGATGAGAGAGTCCTCCCGCTCGAGACCGCGGTGCGCAAAATGACGAGCCTCCCCGCCGATCGGTTCGGGCTGCGCGGCCGCGGTCGTGTCGCCGCCGGGGCGTTCGCCGACCTCACCCTCTTCGACCCGGCGACGATAGCCGGCGGCGACGATTTCGCGCGGCCGCACAGGCCGCCCGAGGGCGTCCGTCTCGTGTTGGTGAACGGCCGCATCGCTTGGGAGGGGGCTACGTGCGGCCGCGGCGAGGGCAGTGCCCGAGGAGGCGCGACGCAGGAGCGCGCCGGGCGCGTGCTCCGCCGGACCTGAGGCGCGGTCCGGCTTCGCCCGGCGCGCCTCCCGCCGCCATTCTTGACCGCACACTCTGCCGATTCATGCCCACCGTACCGAAACGTCTGACGCCGCCCTGAATCGGACGGCGACCGGCCACCGCAGTATCTTCGGCCTCGTTGACATACGACGTCGCTCTCTCCTAGATTCGCGGGAACCCGTTCCGGGCTGTCCCGAACGCGGGTCCTCAGACACGGCACGCCGTCGCCACGCGCCGTCCCGACGGTCACGGCGGCGGCCCCAAGGCTCAGGCCGTCACAGCAAGGGGGGCGTCATGGCATCTCGTTCCAGGTCGACCGTGGTCCGCGTGCTCGGCGCGGCGATCCTTCTCGGCGCGGTCGTCGCCGCCGTCGCGCTCCTCGCCGTACCTCAAGGCGCCGGCGCCGACACGACGCCGACGCCGCAGGCGACCGCGGCCACCGGCGGGAGCGGCAAGCTCGTGCTCGACACAGGCTGGCTGGAGGATCCCGACAACCTCAACCCCTTCATCGGCTACACGCTCACCGCCTACCACATCTTCTGGGAGAACTACGACC
>CAZTMO010000123.1:3096-6223 GCA_964615105.1 uncultured Thermoleophilia bacterium | reverse complement strand
GAGGCCGTCGAAGAGACGGTCGAGCAGGCGGTCGAAGAGCCCGTCGAGGCGCCGGCAGAAGAGGAAGTCGAGGAGCCGGGCACGGAAGTCGCGGAAGAGATCGTCGCTGAGGAAGCTGCGGAAGCAGCCGCTGAGGAGTCTCAGACAGACCTCAGCGCTGAGGAAGGCGAGGACCTGCGCGCCCGCATCGAGGAGACGCGCGCGGCGGTGGAGAGCGAGGTCGAGCAGCCGTTCGGCGCACGTGAAGAAGAGGCCGAGGCTGAGACCGTGACGGAAGAGGCGGTCGAGGAAGAGGCCGTCGTCGATGGAGAAGCCGTCGCCGCCGAGGAAGAGACCGTCGTCGAGGAAGAAGCCGTCGCCGCCGAGGAAGCCGTCCCCGCTGACGAAGAAGTCGCCGAGGAGATCGTGGCGGCCGATCAGGCCGCCGAGGCTCTCGCGCCTGCGCCGGAGCCCGTCGCTGAAGCGCCCGTCGTCGAGCCGTCGGCGGAGCCCGCGGCGGCGGAGCCGCGCGAAGGAGCGACGATCGACCAAGCGGAGATGCGCCGGCGCATCGAAGAGACACGGGCGCGCCTCAAGGCGAAGGCCTTCGACGCGATGATGAGCGGCGAATCGGCGCTCCTTTCGCGCGACAGTGGCGAGAAGCCGGTGCCGCGCTCGAGCGGCGTCGACATCGACGACGAGACGGCGAGCAGCCTGGACGAGTCGCTCGCCCCCGAAGACGACTGACGCGCGAGGCGATCGTGCGCCGATTGGGGCGGGCCGCCAAAGGGCGGCCCGCCCCAATCGCGCTCAGGAGGTCTCGCCTCTTCCGCCTTCGTCTCCGGGAGAACCTCGTGCTCCCGCGGCGAGGGTCGCCGCGGTCTCGGGGGACATCCCCGCCGGGGCGGTCCCGATGCCGTCGCCTTCAGTCCCGGAGCTGCCCCCTTCCGTCGCTGTCGCGGTGCCTCCGGGTGGGGCGTCGCCGAGCGCGACGGCTGCCGGCGCTCCCGGCGGCGTCCAGCCGTGGAGCGTGTGCGCGAGCATGCCGGCCGTGGCGAGGAAGACCACACCGAGCAGCGTCACCGCGGCCGGGATGCTGCGGTTCTCGACCAGGAGGAAGAAGTACCACCAGACGTCGACGCCGAGGTCGAGGAGGCGGGCGAAGAACACGAGAGCCACAACGATCATGGAGAGGCCGAGATACACGGGGAGGATCGACTGCGTCCAGCGTCCACCGCGCGCCAGCGGCCAGAGCGCGGCAGCCGGGGCGACGAGCAGCAGTGAATACGGGTTGACGAAGAACACGAGCACGGCGATGACGAGCAGCATCGTGTGAGCCACGAACACGGTGCCGCGCGGGTCCACGCTCACACGTCGCGCGAGCCGGCGCTCGATCGCCGTCGCATAAGCGTACGCGAGGAGCAGCACGACCAGAAGGACGGTCACGCGGAGATACCGCGGGTCGTCGACGAGGCCTGACTCAGGCGGGATCGTGGCGCCGGGGCTGCTGGGCAGCAGACGGGTCAGGTTGGACAGGTAGACGATCGCGATGACCACGAACCAGGGTGTGACGTGCAGGAAGGCGCGCGCCCAGGCGGGGCCCAGGCGCACATGGCTCCGGCGCGCCTGGGCGAAGAGGTCGACGGTCACCACGGTCAAGGGGACGAAGAGAGCCGCGAGCAGCAGCGTGAGCGCCACTCCAGGGAGCGTCCGGTGGCGGCGGATGAACGTGGCGCCGCCGCTGCCCGACGGCACGTCGTTGACGCCGTCCACGGCGACGATCATCTTCTCTGCCGTGCGGCCGACGTCGACGAGCACCTCGCCGGAGACCGAGTCGAGGGTGTCGTCGACGGGGTCGACCGCGCCCGAGGCGCTTCCGAGGGAGATCCCCGGCAGGCCGGCGGCCACGAACGGCGCCTGGCTGCCGGAGCTGGTCGGGACAGCGAGGCGCAGCACCTGCGTCCCCATGCCCGGCAGCCGGGCCTCCATGTTCGCCGCTCGGCGAGCAGCAGGCGCGGACACGAGCCACAGCCACGGAGGAGCCGCACGGCCGGCCGGCCCCCAACCGTCAAGCTCGAGACCGTCAGACACGCGTCCGGCCGTTTTGCGCAACGCGATCACGGCGATCACGCCGCCGGTGTCGTGGCGCTCGACGAAGTCGCGCGCCCCGAGCGCGCCGTACGCGTCGCCGTCGGTCGACAAGAAGAGCAGCGTGTGCTCGTGTCCGAGCAATGTGAACACGCGCGCCAGCTCGAGCAGCGTGGCCGTGCCGGACGCGTTCGCGTCGGCGCCCTGGGTCGAACGCGGCGGCGAGTCACGGTTCGCGACGATGAGGATGCTGCCCCTGGTGGTCCCCGGAGACACACCCCAGACGTTCTGGAGGGGCACGCTCTTCCCGTTGATGGTCGCCGTGAAGGAATCGATGTGCGTGTCCAGGCCGAGTCGTTCGAGCGACTTGAGGAGCCAGACGGCCGCCCTGGCGTCGGCGTCGGAACCGGCCACGCGCCCGGTGAAGTCCTCGGCGAGGGTCGTGAGGTCGAGCATGGCCCGGGTGCCGTCAAAGGTCGCCGGCTCGACGCCGACGACCGGGGTCTGTGGCGTGCCCAACGTGAAGAAGCAGAAGATGATGAGGGCGAGGGTGACGAGCCAAGCGTAGCGGTACACCCTGAGATTTGGCAAGGGGGCCTCCTTGCGGACGCCGTGCATGCTACCAGATTGGCCGCGTCCGCCTTGGGCGCGGGTAAGATGAGCCCATGGCCGTGGAGACGCGCATGCCGCTTGTGGTCGGCGAGGTCGCGCACGTCGAGGACCCGGGTTGAGGCGCAGCTTCCGTCTGCGGCTCGCACTCCTGTGCGTGCTGGTCGCCGTCCTCGCGATCCTGGTCGTCGCCGTCATCGTGGACGTGAGCGGCGGGCGGCGTTTCAGTCGATATCTGTCTGACGTTCAGCAGCGCAACGACGCCGTGATCGTGCAGGCGTTGGGCGAGGCGTACCGCAAGGGCGTCGGCTGGGACGCGCCGGCGATCTACGCACTCAGCCAGGCCGCGCGCATGGCGGACGTCAACCTCGCGGTCTACGGCCGGGACGGCAAGCTCCGCTTCACGGTCGAAGGGATGCGCCGGCGCAGCGTGACGGACGCGGGGGGCGCG
>CAZTMO010000123.1:0-2996 GCA_964615105.1 uncultured Thermoleophilia bacterium | reverse complement strand
CGACGGCGAGGGGGTGGGACGCGTCAAGGTCTACGCGTGGAGCGATCCGCGCGTGGCGGCCGAGACCACCTACGAGGACGCGGTGCGCCGCGACCTGGTCATCGCCGCGCTCATCGCCGCGCTCGTCGCCACCGGCGTCGGCGTGATCCTGAGCCGGCACGTCACGCGATTGCTCGGCGAGCTGGCCCGGGCCGCGGAGGACGTCATCGACGGGAACCTTGAGGCACGGGTGTCGCCGCACGGCGACGACGAGGTCGCGACGCTTGCCGTGGCGTTCAATGTGATGGCCGACGGGCTGGCCCGCGACGAGCAGTGGCGGCGCGACATGACGGCGGATCTGTCGGACGAGTTGCGCGCCCCGCTGGCGGCGATCCAGTCCCGCCTCGCGGCGCTCGAGACGGGCGCGACGCCGGCGACGCCGGACGACCTGCGCGCCATGAGCGCCGAGGTCGAGCGCCTGGGGCGCCTGCTCGGCGCCCTGCACACGTTGAACGAGCTCGAGTCCGAGGACCTGGGCGTCGAGCACGGCCGTCTCGGGCTGGGCGAGGTCGTCACCGACGCCGTCGCCGCGGCCCAGATTGTGGCGGCGAGCAAGCAGGTGACCGTGACGACGGACCTGGCTCCGGCTTCCGTGCGCGGCGACCGCGACCGTCTGCGTCGGGCGGTCGCCGACCTCCTCGACAACGCGCTCAAGTTCACGCCGCCCGGCGGGACGGTCGCCGTGGGCCTGCGGGTCGAGGCCGGATCGGCGGTCCTGAGCATCACCGACACCGGTCCGGGTATCGACCCGGTCGACCTGCCGTTCGTCTTCGACCGCTTCTACCGTTCGCGGTCGGCGCGCGGGACACAGGGCGTCGGCCTCGGGCTGGCGGTCGTCAAGGGGCTCGTCGAGGCGCACGGCGGCGCCGTGGACGCGACCAACGCTCCCGAGGGCGGCGCCCTCTTCACCGTGCGCCTCCCGCTCGCCGGCTGAGCAGGTCGAATCGACAACCTCACCGCACGTCCATTCCGGTCAAGCGGGCGCCGCGACCCGGGTCGGCGCCGCCCAGGCCCGCCGCCCTCGATGCCGGCGGCACGTCGTCCGCGATGTGCACAAGTACTCCCACGGACCACAGAGTGTGTGCACGTCTCCACTTCCACCATCGACACGAGGCGCCTAGCGTGCGTAGTGCAGGCAGAAGGCCCAGCGGACGCCGGGACCGTGATCCGAGTCGGTCTCGCTGGCTCACACGCAGGAGGCGCAGACCGATGCTCCACCACTTCCAGGGCAAGGACTTCCTCAAGCTCGCCGACTTCACCCCCGAGGAGGTGTCCTACTTCGTCGACACGGCGATCGAGCTCAAGCGCAAGCGCGCCAGCGGCGAGGTCTTCGAGCCCCTGCGCGGCAAGACCTTCGCGATGATCTTCGAGAAGCTCTCAACGCGCACCCGCGTCTCCTTCCAGGCCGGCGCCGCCCAGCTCGGGGCGCAGACCTTCTACATGAGCCCCGACCAGATGCAGACCAGCCGCGGCGAGCCGATCCGCGACACGGCGCGCATCATCGACCGCTACTGCGACGGGCTCTTCATCCGCACCTTCGGCCAGGAGATCGTCGAGGAGTTCGCGCAGTACATGCGCAACCCGGTGATCAACGCCCTCACCAACCAGACCCACCCCTGCCAGGGCCTCTGCGACCTGATGACGATCAAGGAGAAGAAGGGCCGCTATGCGGGCCTCAAGATCGGCTACCTCGGCGACCTCTGGAACGTCTCCAACTCCCTGATGATGGGCGCCGCGATGATGGGCATGGACTTCTACGCGGCGCAGCCCAACGAGAGCTACGAGCCCAACGCCGAGCAGCTCGCCAAGGCGCGCGAGTGGGCGCAGCTCAGCGGCAGCAAGATCGTCTACACCGCCGACCTCGAGGAGATCGCCACGGGCGCCGACGTGATCTACGGCAACACCTGGCACTCGATGGCCACCGAGAACAGGGAGCAGCGCCTCGTCGACTTCGCCCCCTACCAGGTGAGCATGCGCGTCATCGAGATGGCCAAGCCCGACGTCATCTACATGCACTGCCTGCCCGGGACCCGCGGCGAGGACATGGTCGACGAGGTCATCGAGAGCAAGTACTGCGTCTTCTGGGACCAGGGCGAGAACCGCATGCACACCGAGAAGGCGGTGCTGGCGCTGACCACGCTGCGCTGACCCAAGCCCCCCCTGGCGGCCGGCCGGGCCCACCCCCTGGCCCGGCCGGCCGCACTCTCCAGATCAGATGCGACAGCGGGAGGAACCGTCGAGATGCCCGACACCGGCCACGTTCACAACGCCACGGGGAGGCTCCGCAAAGTCCTGCTCTGCCCTCCGACTTACTTCGGCTTCCAGCCCATCAACGAGATCACGAAGAGTGTCCTGGCGCAGGGCGAGACGGCCGACCTCGAGGCCTTCAAGCGCGAGCACGGCGAGCTGATCCAGGCCTATGAGGAGAACGGCGTCGAGGTCGAGCTCGCGGAGCCGCAGAAGCACTTGCCCTACATGGTCTACGCGCGCGACTTCGGCTGCTGCGTGTCGGAGGGCGTGCTCATCGGCTCGTTCCGCGAGCCGGTGCGTCAGGACGAGGAGATCTTCTACGAGCGCAAGGTCCGCGAGCTCGGCGTCCCCGTCATCGGCAAGGTCGTCCGCGGCTCGTTCGAGGGCGGGGACTTCTGGATGCTCGACGAGGCGACGATCGTCCACGGCGTCGTCGCCCGCACCGACTGGGAGGGCCTGCGCAACGCCGCCACGATCCTCGAGCCCTTGGGCTACACGGTGACGGGTGTGCAGATCAACTCCGAGAACCTGCACCTCGACATGGCGTTCAACATCGTGGCGCCGGGCGTCGCCGTCTGCGCCGTCGAACAGATGCCCGAGTTCTTCCTGAGGATGCTGAAGAAGCGCGGATTTGAGCTCATCGAGGTACCCAGCGAGGGCGTCTACAAGCACCACTGCAACATCCAGGCCCTGGGCGACGGCAAGGT
>CAZTMO010000122.1:0-6377 GCA_964615105.1 uncultured Thermoleophilia bacterium | reverse complement strand
ACGACGCCGGCGCGTCCGCCGGCGCGAGCCCCGTCGCGGTCAAGGGACGGGGGCCGTCGCCCGACTGGCCACCGTCGCCAGATGGGACAGCGACGGCCGCCTCGCGCGCCGCGGACGCCGCGCGAGGCTCAGAGGCCGCGGGCGCCTCGCGGACCTCGCACGTCAGGCTGCTGACCCTCGTGGTCGTCCTCGCCCTCGTCGCGCTGATCGGCATCGCGGGCGTCGTCGTCGTGAACACCTGCTACTTCGTGGGCGTCGAGGACGGGGCACTCGCCGTGTACAGCGGGCTTCCCTGGTCGCTCGGCCCGCTCGACCTCCACAGCGTCTACCTGCGCAGCACGCGATCGTACTACCTCCTCGACGTGCGCCAGAAGGCGCTCGTCGACGCCCGCGGCGTGCGCACCAAGGACGGCGCCCTGCGCCTCGCTCGCGACCTGGGGATGCTGCCGTGAGCCGTCGTGCCACAGAGCTGCTGTACCTCATCCTGGCCGGGGCGGTCAGCACGATGGCTTACGTCTCCGTCTACGCCGGCCGTTTTCGTGAGATCAACCGCGCCTCGATCGTCTACGGGCTCGTGTTCGTCGCCATCTTCCTCGTCCTGCACGTCGTGGTGCGCATCTTTCTTTCGCAGGCCGACCCGTACCTGCTGCCGGTCACGGCGCTGCTCGCGGCGATCGGTCTCACCGAGATCTTCCGCATCAAGCCGTCCCTCGCGCTGCTCCAGGGGCAGTGGCTGCTGGTCGGCGCGTTCCTCTTCGTCCTCACCGTCATCGTGGTCCGCGACCACACGCGGCTGGACCGCTACCGCTACCTGATCGGCGCTCTCGGTCTCGCCCTTCTCGTCGCGACCATCGTCGCCGGGACCACGGTGAACGGCGCGAAGCTCTGGATCCACGCCTTCGGCATGTCGATCCAGCCGTCGGAGTTCGCCAAGATCGCCATCGTGGTCTTTCTCGCCGGCTATCTGGACGACAAGAAGGTCCTGCTCTCGGTGCCGACGCGCCATGTCCTCGGCGTCCCGGTGCCCGCGGCGAAGTACTTCGGCCCGCTGATCCTCATGTGGGGCCTGACTCTCGTGATGCTGGTCTTCATGAAGGACTTCGGCATGTCGCTGCTCTTCATGGCGGTCTTCATCGCCGTGGTCTCCGGGGCCACGAGCCGGATCGTCTACGTGGCGGTCGGCAGCGGCCTCTTCGCCGCGGCTGCGGCCCTCGCCGTGTGGCTCGTGCCGCACGTGGGCGACCGCTTCAGCATCTGGCTCGACCCCTGGTCCAGGGCAGACACGACGGGCTACCAGTTGCTGCAGTCGCTGTTCACGATCGCCGACGGCGGCGTACTTGGGTCCGGGTTCGGCCGCGGCTTTCTTCTCTACGCGGACCGCCAGCCGGTCGTCCCCGACCTGCAGACCGACTTCATCTTCGCCGCCGTCGCCAACGAGATGGGGCTGCTCGGCGGCGTCGCCGTGATCCTCTGCTTCGTGCTCTTCTTCTGGCGCGGGGTACGGATCGCGATCCAGGCGCCCGACGGCTTCTCGAAACTGCTCGCCGCCGGTCTGGCGACCGCCTTCGGCCTGCAGACCTTCATCATCCTCGGAGGGGTGACCCGGCTCATCCCTCTCACGGGCTTGACGCTTCCCTTCGTGAGCTACGGCGGCAGCTCGATCACCGCGAACCTGATCCTGGTGGCCCTGCTGCTCATGGTCTCGCACCGCACGAACGTGGTGCGCGCCGGCACCGACCTCGAGCGCCGGCGCCTGGCGGAGCTGGGATGAGCGAGGGATGAACGACGGGACCGTGACGAGCCGGGCCGACAGCGCGACGAGACGGGGTGTGGGATGAACAGGGCCATCGGACGGGTCTTCATCGTCGGCGCGGTCCTTTTCGTCGCCCTCATCGTCAATCTGACCTACCTGCAGGTCGTCGACGCCGGCCGGCTCGCCTCGCGACCCGAGAACAGACGCCAGCTCGCCAAGGAGCTGCGCATCAAGCGCGGCCAGATCCTCGCCTACGACGGCGTGGTCTTCGCCAAGTCGGTGAAGCGCTCCGGCTTCTACCACCGCACGTACCCCGAGGGCAGCCTCGCGCCGCAGCTCGTCGGCTACGACTCGGTGCGTTA
Organism: uncultured Thermoleophilia bacterium; assembly: GCA_964615105.1. Lineage (GTDB taxonomy): Bacteria > Actinomycetota > Thermoleophilia > UBA2241 > UBA2241 > UBA2241. The sequence continues at coordinate 4,262 of CAZTMO010000122.1, read as the reverse complement.
TGGGCGCAGCGGCCTTGAGAAGGAGATGAACGACTTCTTGCTGGGGACGGCGCCCGCGCTCGGCGTCCGGAGCTGGCTCGACCAGCTCCTGGGACGCCGCCCCATGGGCGCCGACGTCGTCACCACCCTGCTGGCCGACGTGCAGCGCACCGCCCAGCAGGCACTGGCCGGCAAAAAGGGCGCAATCGTCGTCCTCGATCCGGCGACCGGCGCGTTGCTCGCCGACGCCTCGTCGCCCGCCTACGACCAGCGTAAGCTCGAAGACCACTGGGCGGAGCTTGCGGCCGAACCGGACGCACCCCTGCTCAACCGCGTCGCCCAGGGGCTGTATCCTCCCGGGTCGTCGTTCAAGATCGTCACCGCCGCCGCGGGACTCGAAGACGGCGTCGTGACGCCGCAGACCCCCTTTGTCGACACGGGGACCTATGTCGTCTACGGCGGCAAGGTGACCAACTACGGCGGCGCCGTCTACGGCCCGCACAACTTCGAGACCGCGCTCACGCAGTCGATCAACACGACCTTCGGCAAGGTGGGCGACAGACTCGGGCGCAAGCGGCTGGTCGCCGGGATGCGCGGGTTCGGCTTCTGGACCGTCCCCCCGCTCGCCCTGCCCCCGGGCGCGGTCGTCGCCAGCGGACGCTACGAGGACGGCGAGCTTCTCTCGCCGGAGGCGAAGATGGACCCGCTCGCCGTGGCGTGGGCCGCGTGCGGGCAGGAGCAGGTGCTGGCCACGCCCTTGCAGATGGCGCTCGTCGCCGCGGCGGTGGCGAACGGCGGCGCGGTCATGTCGCCGTACGTCGTGCAGGAGGTCCGCACCGCCGAGGCCAAGTCGGTCGCCGGGGCGGCGCCGTCCGAATGGATGAAGGCGATCGACCCCGCCACCGCGATCACCCTCAACGAGATGATGCGCCGCGTGGTCACGTCGGGCACGGGCACCGGCGCCGCGATCGAGGGCGTCGAGGTGGCGGGCAAGACCGGGACGGCCGAGCGCGGCGACGGGACGAACCTCGCGTGGTTCATCGGCTTCGCGCCGGCCGGCGATCCCCAGGTGGCGGTCGCGGTCGTCGTCGAGGACACGCTCGCGACGGGCGGCGCCGAGGCGGCCCCGCTGGCCGCCGAGGTCATGCGTGCCGCCCTCGCCGCGGCACGGCGTCCGTGAACGCGGCAGGGAGTCGGCGCGTCGTGTGGTACGTGACAGGAGCAGCGATGACAAGGAGTGACGGCGGTGACGGACGCGTTCCAGCCTGAGCAGATCGTCAACCAGCGATACAAGGTCGTGCGCAAGCTGGGCGCCGGTGGGATGGCCGACGTCTACCTCTGCGAGGACCTCACTCTCGGGCGCCGGGTCGCGCTCAAGGTGCTCTCGTCGCGCTTCGTCCACGACGCCCAGTTCGTCGAACGGTTCCGGCGCGAGGCCAAGGCCGCCGCGGGCCTCAACCACCCCAACCTGGTCGCCATCTACGACTGGGGAGAGATCGGCGGCACGTACTTCATCGTCATGGAGTACGTCGAGGGCGAGACCCTCAAGCAATACATCCACCGCCGGGGGCGCCTGAACGGGACCGAGGCGCTCGAGGTCGCGCTGGGGCTGCTCGCCGCGATCGGCTACGCGCACCGCAACGGCGTCGTGCACCGCGACATCAAGTCGCAGAACATCCTTCTCGACGCCGCGGGCACGGCCAAGGTGACCGACTTCGGCATCGCGCGGGCCGGCGACGCGGGGATGACCGAGGCGGGGTCGGTCCTGGGGACCGCCCAGTACCTGGCCCCAGAGCAGGCGCGCGGCGAGGTGGTCGACGAGCGCTCGGACCTTTACTCGGTCGGCATCGTCCTTTACGAGATGCTCACGGGCAAGGTCCCGTTCACCGGGGACACCGCGGTGACCGTGGCCATGAAGCACGTCAACGAACGCCCGCCGGAGCCGGCCGAGTCAGTCCCGGGGATGCCGTACACGCTCAACCAGATCGTGCTCAAGGCGCTGGCCAAAGACCCCGTGCTCCGCTATCAGTCGGCCGAGGAGTTCGCCCGCGACCTGCGCGCGGCCCAGGCCGGCGGGCCGGTGATCGCGGCCGCGTACGATCCGGCCGCCGAGCAGACCCAGGTCCTGGCGGCGACGGCGGTCGGCGAGACCCAGGTGATGACGCGCAAGATGGATGCGCCGCCACCGCGACGCAAGTCGCGGCGTACGCTCTGGCTCGTGCTCTTCCTGCTCGCCGTCATCGCCGCCGCCGCGGCGGCGCTCGTCTGGACGATGAGCGGCGAGCGCGTCAAGGTCCCCGGCGTCGTCGGCCGCAGCGAGGCGCAGGCGACGAAGACGCTGAAGGACCTGCGTTTCGCGGTCGACGTCAAGGACACGTATTCGGACGACTTCGCCAGCGGGCTCGTCGCCCGCCAGTCGCCGGGGGAGGGCGCCGAGCTCAAGGAGGGCGCCACGGTCACCATCTGGGTGAGCCGCGGCGCGGAGACGATCGTGCTCCCGGACTTCCGCGGCTGGAAGGGGGCCGACGTCGCCGACTGGCTCGACAAGAACGGCCTCGAGGGCGTGCCCAAGAAGGGACGCTCCGAGAACGTCGCCGAGGGGCGCGTCTACCAGCAGGACCCGAAGGTCGGCACGCCGCTGGCGCGAGGCGACACCGTCACCTACTGGGTGAGCAGCGGCTCGCCCATGGTCGAGGTGCCCGATCTCACCGGTTCGTCGCTGTCCGAGGCCACGGCCGAGCTCGTGGCGCGTGGCCTCAAAGTCGGCGCCATCGACCGCGAGCCAAGCACGACCTACGACGTCGACCAGGTCATCCGCCAGAGCCCGGGCGAGGGTGAGAAGGTCGAACGCGGGACGGCCGTCGACCTCGTCGTGTCGACGGGCCCGCCGTCGCCGAGCCCCAGCCCGTCGGGGACGCTCGTCGAGGTACCCGAGGTGGTCACGATGGACGCGGCGACGGCGCAGGACACACTCCAGGCCGCCCACTTCGTCGTCAAGGTCAAGGAGAAAGCGAGTCCGGAGCCGCCCGGTACGGTGGTCAAGCAGTGGCCCGAGGCCGGGGTCATGGCCGCAGAGGGTTCGGTCGTGACGATCTGGATCGCCAAGTAGCGGCGGCGCGGGCGGCGGGCAAGGCCCGCCGCCCGCGCCGCGTCCGTCGCTGGCGCCGCGCTCCCGACGTCGCTCGCCCGGTGTCGCTCCAGCGCGCTGTCGACGTCATCCCCGGACGGGTCGCTCCGCCACGCTGCGAACGTCATCCGCCGGCGGGTTGCTCTGCTGCTCGGGCCTGAGAGAATCGCAGGGTCATGACCGTTCCCGAAGCGCTGCTCATCATCGGCTCCCTCATCCTGCTCGAGGGGATCCTCTCGGCGGACAACGCCATGGTGCTGGCCGTCCTCGTGCGCCCCCTGCCGGGCAGGTGGCGCAAGCGCGCCCTGCTCTACGGCCTCGTCGGCGGGTACGTGATGCGAGGCCTCATGCTGGCTTCGGTCGCCTACCTGACGAAGCTGTGGTGGGCGCAGGTCCTCGGGGGCGCATATCTCGTCTTTCTCGCCGTCCGCCATCTGGCCCATGCCCGCCGCGGGAGAACCGAGGCCGAGGCCGCGGCGCAGGAGGGCGGCCTCAACGGTGAGGCGCTTCCCGCGGACCTCACCGTGAGCCCGCACAAGTTCTGGCGCACCGTGGTCACGGTCGAGTTCATGGACCTCGCCTTCGCCGTCGACTCCGCCCTCGTCGCCGTCGCCATGACGAAGGTTCTGTGGGTCATCTACACCGGCGTGTTCATCGGTATCCTCATGCTGCGCCTCGCGGCCGGCTGGTTCGTGGGCGTCATGGAGCGCCACCCGCGCTTCGAGCACGTCGCCTACGCTCTCGTCGCCTGGGCCGGTGTCAAGCTGCTGGTCGAGGGTTGGGCGGCGTTCGCCGAATGGGCCGCGCATCCCGATTGGGGCGTGCATCTGCCCAAGATCGCCTTCTGGGCCGTCACCGTCCTGATCCTTGCGGCGGGCAGCGCCTGGGCGCTGCGCTCGGGGGGCGAGGAGGCTCCGGTGCTCGAGGTCGACGACAGCGAGGTGGGCGGCTGAGCCGGGCGCCGGTGGAGCGAGGCGGGGCGGGCCGGCGCATGCCCGCCCCGCCCCCCCCACGTTCAGCTCCCCTCCTCGCCCGCGCCCAAGGTCCGACCCCCCCCTTTGCGTCGATGTACGGCCCAAATAAGTAGACGACGAAGGCGATCGTTGCCCCCCACACCAGCCAGTTGACCTCCCGCGCCCTCCCCTGGACCACACAG
>CAZTMO010000121.1:1653-6384 GCA_964615105.1 uncultured Thermoleophilia bacterium | reverse complement strand
GCGAGCTGCAGTTCGACGACGCGCCGGCGCTGCTCGTCGGCGAGCGCCGGCGCGGGCTCACGACGTACGTCATGAGCCTCATGAACGGCGCCCGTCTGGCGATCGCGGCGCAGGCGCAGGGCATCGCCGAGGCGGCGTGCCGGGCCGCGGTGAAGTACGCGGGCGAGCGGGTGCAGTTCGGGGCGCCCATCGCGACGCTCACCCCGGTGGCGGCCATGCTGGCCGACATGAAGGTGAGCGTCGAGGCGGCGCGCGCCCTCCTCTATGAGACGGCACTGATCGTCGACATGAAGGAGGGCCTCGAGCATCGCATCGCGCAGCTCGCCGCCCAGTCGGCCACCGGTGACGCGGCGGCCGACGCGCTCAAGGAGCTGCGCGCGGAGCTCAAACGATACAACCGGCTCGCCGGCCTCTACACGCCGCTCGCCAAAGCATGCTGCACCGAGATGGCCAACCAGGTCGCGTACGACTCGCTGCAGGTCCACGGCGGCTCGGGCTACATGCGCGACTTCGCCGTCGAGCGTCATGTCCGCGACGCACGCATCACGAACATCTATGAGGGGACGACGCAGCTCCAGGTCGTCGCCGCCATCGGCGGCGTGCTCTCCGGGACACTCGCGACACGCCTCGACGAATACGACGCCGGGGACTACGCGCACACGCCCGAGCTCCTGGCGCGCGTGCGGCACGCCCGCGCGCGCCTCCAGGCGGCGATCGACCACGTGCGCGCGCTCGACGACACGCGCTTCCGCGACTTCCACAGCCGGCGCCTCGTGGAGATGGCGATCGACGTGATCTGCGGCTACTTAGCCTTGCGCGACGCGCAGGCCGACGCGCGCAAGCTGCTCGTCGCGCGGCACTTCGTCGCCGCGATGGCGGGAAGGGTGGAGGGGACAGCGGCGGCGGTGCTCGCCGGCGACCCCGGCCAGCTCGATGAGCTGGCCGCCCTTGTAGGCGACTGACCCGCCGCCGCCCGGCCTACCGGAACGTCTCGACCCGGTTCTTACCGGCGCGCTTCGCCTTGTACAGCGCCGCGTCGGCGTTGCACACAAGGTCCTCGAGCCCGTCGCTCCCGTCGGGGAACGAAGCGACACCGACGCTGACCGTCAGCCGCGTGCTCGACCGCCCGAGCACTCGCGCCAGCGAGGCGCGCTCGAAGCGTGCCCTGACGCGCTCGGCGACCACCGCAGCGCCGTCGAGGTTGCCCGGCACGGGGTCTAGGAGCGTGTCCGCCTCTCCCTTCTCCGGTGGCACGGGCATGGCAAGCTGCGGGTCGGCCGCACCGTCCATCGGCGTGTTGGGCAGGATCACGGCGAACTCCTCCCCGCCGTACCGGACAGTGATGTCGACGTCGCGACGCACCGCCGAGCTGAGGATCTCGGCGACGCCGCGCAGCACTTCGTCGCCGGCGGGGTGCCCGTGGCGGTCGTTGAAGGCCTTGAAGTCGTCGATGTCGATCATGAGAAGCGACACGGGCGTGCCGTAGCGCCGGGCGCGGGCGACCTCCTGGCCGAGCCGCTCGTAGAAATAGCGGTGATTGTAGAGTCCCGTCAGCCCGTCGGTGATCGCCCGCTGCTCGCTGAGACGGTACAGGCGGGCGTGCTCGATCGCCACTGCCGCCTGCTCGGCCAGCGCCTGTGCGAGCTCGACCTCCTCCGGATCGAACCGCCGCTCGCGCTCCGTCTCGATGAGCACGAGCAAGCCATACGGCTCGTCGTTGAACACGAGCGGGACGTTGAGATACGCCTTGTCGCCGTATTTGTCGAACGCCTTTCTGGCGCTGGGCGCGACATCAGGGTCGGAGGCGATCTGCTCGACCGGGATCTTTCCCTCGATGATCGCCCGTTCCTCGGGTTCGTCGTTCAGGGAGAACGTCTTGCGCAGGGACTCGAAGGTGAGCGGTTCGTACTCGCGCGCATAGATCGCCGCAACGGTCACCGTGTTGGCGGCGGCGTCGAACTCCTGGATTTGGCACTGCTGGCAGTCGACGGCTTCCGCCGCCGTTCGTGCCACGGTCTCGAGGACCTCCTCAAGGTCGACGCTCGAGGTGATCGCTTTGGTCGACCCGAGCAGTGAGTCAAGGCGCCGGTTCTGCTCCTTGAGGCGGAACATGACCTGCGCGTTGCGCATGGCGATCGCCGCCTGCTCGCCGAGCGCCTGGGCGATCTCACGTTCATCGCGCGTGAAGTGCCGCTCGTACTCCGTCTCGACGAACACCAACAGGCCGATGGGCCGCCCGTCATCCTCGAGGGGGACGCTCATGATCGTCTTTTCGCCGTTCTCCAGCATGGAACGACGGTTGGCCTCGTCCAGCGTCGGGTCGGAGACGCTCTCCTCCTGGATGTGTCCGCCGTAGAGTGTGGCGCGGTCGCCGGGAAACTCGGCGAGCGAATAGGTGCGGCCGATCCAGTCCCTCGGGTCGTTCGCGCGATCGTGTCGGTACATCGCGGCGACCGTGAGGGTCTCGGCCTCGGCGTCGTAGGTGTCGATCGCGCATTCGGCAGTGCCGAGTGCCTCCCCCGCCACCCGGGCGATGGTCTCGAGCAGCCGCTCGAGGTCGAGCGTCGAGGAGATCGCGCGCCCGGCGTCGACCAGCGCACGCAGCCGCCGGTTCTGCTGCGCCTCATGGCGGAACATGCGCGCGTTGTGGATCGCAACGGCCGCCGGGAGGGCCAGGTGCGTCAGCAGGCGCCGCTCGTCCTCGCTGAACGTGCGCGGGGAACGCTTCTCGACCAGTGTGAGCAGGCCGATCACCTTGTCGCCGAAGACGAGCGGCGCCGACAGGTTGGTCTGCTCGCCCCACTCCTCCATCTCTCGCCGCTGGGCCTGGTCTATACCGGGGTCGTCGCGCTGGAACTCGACGACACCGCCCTCGTCGATGAGGGAGCGGTACGCGGGGCGCTCGGCGACGTCGATCACCGTGCCGATCCAGTCGCGATCGGCCGCGGTGATCTCGCGCGACCACAGCGCCGTCGCGACGAGCCGCCCTTCGAGCGGCCGGAACTCGTAGCAGTTGCACTCCCAGACGTCGAACAGCTCCGTGAGCCGACGGGCGATGGTCGAGAGCACCTCGTCGAGCTCGAGGCTCGATGTGAGGGCGGAGCCGATCTCCAGCGCCTGGGTCATCTGGTCCTGCGTTTCTCGCAGCCGGGTCATCCCGGACGCCCTCCCTTGGCGCTGCGGCCCGAGCGCCCTCGTCGTCGTCGCGCACCGCTCTTGCATTCCTGCGATCCGTGCCCGCACAATGGCTTCCTCCTGCTCCTGCTGCTGCCGGTATCGACACGCGCGTGCGTGCACATGAGGGACGACACTGGTCAAAGCGTCTAGGGCGACGCGACGCGGCATGCAGCCGGACGGGAGCTGCTGAGGCGGACTCTCGGGCCGAGGCGGGCCGCCGGCGCTACCGGTGGAGCGCGGCGGGGCGCGGATGCGCCGGACGGTACCGCTCGCGCACCGCGTCGAGCGTGCAGAGAAGGGCGGCGAGCTGGGCCTGCACGAGCGTGCGCACTGGGGTCGCCTCGATCGCCCCGGCGACAGTCAGTTGGGACACGCGGGCGCGCAACGTCCCGGCGGCCGCCTCCTCGACCGCGGCGAGAACGTCGTTCGACCGCGGCCCCGCGGCGGCCATGCTCGCCAGGTGCCCGTACCGCGACAGTACGTCGAGCTCGCGCAGGTAGAGCGAGCTGAAGAGCTGTGCGACGGTGGCCTCCTCGGCGAACCGCGGCTCTCTCGCTGCCATCTCGGTCTGGGCGCGGAGATCGTCGTTCACGCCCATGAGGTAGGCATGAAGGGCGCGCTGCCACGGCGACTCCTCCGTCAGCTCGGCGGCCGCCTCCACGTAGCGGCCGTGAAGCCAGGCGGCGTGCTCGCGCTCCATCTCGATGCCTCTCCGGAGCGCCTCGCCGCGAGAGACCCCGGCCGCTGAGGTGTCGCCGGCCTTGGGACTCGTGAAGTAGGGCATCTCGGCGACCAGGGTGAAGCAGTCCCACGCGCCCTGTGCGTAGGAGTCGCTCGACGTCCCTCCCTGCAGCGCGACAGCCGGCGCAATGCCGTAGCGCTCGAAGTACTCGTAGTCGTCGCGCAGGTCGAACGCCTCGAAGACACCGTCGCGGAAGGCCTTGAGGTACGGCATCTCGGGCTCGCCGCGGTGGGCCGGCAGGCCGGCGGCCGCGAGGACGGCGACGAGGTCGTCGCTGAGCTCTGGGATGTCGTGGCTCACATAGAAGTAGCCTCCGCTGCCATACGAGTTGTGCAGGCCCACGTAGAGGTCGAGCGGCGCGCGGTCGACGACGGCCATCACCGCGCGCGCCTCGGGCAGCGGCTTGGTGAAGGCGTAGTCCCGGTACTCGATCGGGAAGGTCCACTCGAACTGCTCGACGAACGCCGGGCGGTACTGGCGCAGCAGAAACCCCGCGATGTCCAGCGGCTCGTCGAACCAGCGCTCGTTCAGACGCATACCGTCCGGGTCGATCACGCGGACGATCGAGAAACGAAAGCCCAGTCGCTCGGCGAGGTCGGTCTCGGCGAGCAGGGGCAACAGGTACTCGAGGACGAGCGAGCCGACGTGCTCCTCGGGGTGCGGCACACCGATGAGGGCGGCGCGCAGCGGCCCGTCGCCGATCTCGAGACAGCGCAGCTCGTGCCCGCCGCGCGAGGTTCCGGCGCTCCACGTCTCGATCCCGGGGTGGGCGGCGAGCACGCGGTCGGTCGAAGCCTCGACCTCGTCGAGCG
>CAZTMO010000121.1:0-1553 GCA_964615105.1 uncultured Thermoleophilia bacterium | reverse complement strand
ATCCCGGGGTGGGCGGCGAGCACGCGGTCGGTCGAAGCCTCGACCTCGTCGAGCGCGAGATACCGCTCAAAAGCCGGCACGCCGGCGATCACGTCGTCGTATCGGGGAAACACGTGCTCGCCCTCCCTGATCAGCACTACCGGTGCGTCGTCCACCCGGGTGGGACCCCGCCGGGCCGCGCCCCAGCGAGCTTAGCAGAGCGCGGCGTCAGCCACGTGGTGCGCAGCGTTCGCCACGTGGCGCGTGGCATTTACCGGGTGAAGCGCGGCGTTTGCCGAGTCGAGTGCGGCCGTTGTCGGATTCGGCAGATCTCGCGCGCGACCTAAAGGTTCACGTCCGGCCGCCGATGAAAGATACGGTACCCCCTTCAGAGGGCCGGGATCGCCCGGGACAGCCCGCAGGGCGGGCGCCCCGGATGGTCCCGGCCCTTCCCCTTGCCCGGCCCCTGCTCGGCATCCCCTCGCTCCCGCAGCTCGGGGACGGCGTTCGCTGTGCGGCGCTTCTTGCTCCGGCGAGCCCGCGACGTCAGTCGCCCCACGACGACCATTCGCTCTGGCAGACCGCCGACTGGATTCGCCTCACGGCGACCATTCACCCTGGCGGGCCGCCGACGGCATTTGCTAGAGTGGCGGGGACTTGGAGGGCAGAGTCAGATGATCTACTGCGTCGTCCCGCCCGAGTTGGGGGAAGAAGCCTTCCTCAGGCTCGTCGAACATTACAAGGACAACCCGAACGTCAAGGTCATCATGGACCGGCGTCAGGGCGAACGCCGCAAGGACCGTTCGCACGGCGAGGGCCGCGAGACACGGGATCGCCGCCGCCGCCGCCTGCCCGGCGACTTCGACGTCTGAGCGGCCCCGGGGCCTTCGCCAGAGGTATCGCGCCGCAGCCCCAGGACCCCCGGTCCCGATTACCGACCCCCCGGAGACCATGCCCCCTCGCCGCCCCAGAGGAACCCAGACCAGCGTCGTCCTCTCATCGCTGATGATGCCGGCCGACGCCAACTTCATGGGCAACATCCACGGCGGCGTAATCATGAAGCTCATCGACGAAGCGGCGGGCACGTGCGCGTTCCAGTTCTGCCGCACGCGGGTCGTCACCGCCGCCATCGATCGCATCGACTTCCACTACCCCGTGCAGATCGGGAACCTCATCACGCTCAAGGCCAACGTCAACTACACAGGGGCGACGTCGCTTGAGGTCGGCGTCCGCGTCGAGGCCGAGGACCTGACGACGGGCGTGATCACGCACTGCGCGTCTGCCTACCTCGTGTTCGTGGCTCTCGGCGACGATGGAGCGCCGAGCAAAGTCCCGGTGCTCACGCCCGGGACGACCCAGCAGAAGCGGCGCTTCGAAGAGGCGAGACAGCGACGCCAGAAGCGCCTCGCCGAACGGACGCGAGCCGACTGATGCCACCGCGCACTTCGGCCGGCGCCGGCGGGCCGCCGACGCCTTCGGCACACAGCGCCGGCCGAGACCTGCGTCACGCCGACGACGCCGCGGCGGAGCGCCCCTCAAGACGCAGCAGCTCCTTCAGCGCCGCGTGAGCGACG
>CAZTMO010000120.1:0-6390 GCA_964615105.1 uncultured Thermoleophilia bacterium | reverse complement strand
GCTGCCCAACCTGTACGGCGACATCGTCAGCGACCTGTGTGCCGGGCTGGTCGGCGGCCTCGGCGTGGCGCCCGGCGCCAACATCGGCGCCGAGGCCGCCGTCTTCGAGCCCGTGCACGGCAGCGCGCCCAAGTACGCGGGGCAAGACAAGGTGAACCCGACGGCGATCCTGCGCAGCGGCGTCATGCTGCTCGACCACCTCGGCGAGGGCGAGGCCGCGCGGCGCATGGAGGCGGCGATCGCGGCCGTGATCGCCGAGGGCAAGACCGTCACCTACGACCTCGGCGGCACAGCCGGCACGCAGGCGATGGCCGCGGCGATCGCCGCCCGCATCGAGGACTGAAGCCGGCGTCGCACGCGGCCCGGCGCGAGGAGGCAACGATGGAAGAGGGCGAGAAGCGCATCAACCTGCACGCCACCCCAGAGCAGATGGCGGGGGTGTACGCGAACTTCGCCAACGTCAGTCACTCCGACTACGAGTTCTCCATCACCTTCGTGCGGCTCGACCACGAGGGCAGCGAGGGCGAGCAGCTCCAGGGCGTCGTCGTCTCGCGGGTCAGCATGTCACCGCGCTTCATGAAGGAGCTCATGGACGCCATGCAGGACAACTACAGCAAGTGGCAGGCGGCGGAGAACATCAAGAACCTGCCTGAGGCGCCCGGCCGTGACTGACGTCGGGGGCGTCGTCCCGACGCCTCGTGACACGCGGGCTCGCGCGCCTCTTGCCGCCTCACGGGCCACGGCTGAGGCGTCGCCGGCGTCGCGCCCCTTGCGGCGGCCCTTCCTCCTGCTACGATAGCCGCGGAGGGGGCCATCGTGCCCCCTCCATGCGCCTCTGCGTCGGCGCACCGGCGTTGAGCGCATCGGGCATCGTGCCTGTGATCGTCGACCGGACATGCGAGACAAGGGGGGAGTCATGAGCGACCTCGAACGTCTGCTCGACGCCGTGCGCCGCGGCCGTCTCAGCCGGCGCCAGTTCCTGCGACGCGGCCTCGCGCTCGGCCTGTCCGCCAGCGCGCTCGGCGGGCTGCTCGCCGCCTGCGGCGGCGGCGACGCCGCCTCCGACGGGTCGTCGCCCGCCCCGATGGACACGACGCTCCCTGAGGAGGTCGTGTTCTTCAACTGGGCCGACTACCTCGACCCCGGCTTGCGCAAGAAGTTCGAGTCCGAGACGGGCGTCAAGGTGAAGGAGGTCTTCTTCGACACCAACGACGACCTGCTTGCCAAGATGCGCGCCGGGGCGACCGGGTACGACGTCGTCTGCCCCGGCGGGTACATCGTGTCGATCATGCAGAAGTCCGGCATGTTGCGGCCCATCGACATGAGCATGATCCCGAGCTTCAGCGGCATCGTCCCGGCGCTGCAGACGCCGATCTTCGACGATCCCGCGAACCAGGACGGGGCCAAGTACTCGGTGCCCTACATGTTCGGCAACGCGGGCATCGGCGTGCGCCTCGACAAAGTGAGCGACGAGGTCACGAGCTGGGCCACCATGTGGGACGAGAAGTACAAGCAGCAGTTGACCATGCTGAGCGCCGAGCGGACGCTCTTCGGCGAGGCGCTCAAGTTCATCGGCTACTCGATCAACACGACCGACCAGGCGGAGCTCGACGAGGCGACCGCGAAGCTGATCGAGCAGAAGCCGCTGGTGCTCAAGTACGAGGCCTCGGGCCTGGTGCGGACCATGGGGCAGGGCGTGCCGCTCGTGAACTGCTACGACGGCGACGCCTCGGTCGCCATGCACAACCTCGGCACCGAGGTGCTCGACTACGTGGTGCCGAGCGAGGGCGCCGTGTTCTGGGTGGACAATCTCGCGATCCCGAAAGAGGCGCCCAGCCCCTACGCGGCGCACCTCCTGATCGAGTTCCTCACCAAACCCGAGAACTCGGCCCGGAACAGCAGCTGGATCGGCTATCAGACGGCCAGCGACGAGGGCTTCGCCCTGATCGACGACCCGATCATCCAGGCGCTCCGTCCGACCGAGGAGCAGTGGGCGGCCGGCGAGATCGTCAACGATCTCGGCGAGTTCAACGCCGCCTACACCGACGCCTGGACCCAGGTGAAGGCCGCATAGACGGGCTCGTGCTTCGCCGGAACGGGCGGCGGGGCGCCTTTGGCGCCCCGCCGCCCGCCCGTTTGCGGGTCCTTTCGGCTGTCCGGCCGAACAGAGCAGGCTCGGACGGTAGTTGCCCCTCCGAGCCTGCTCTCGTAGAATGACGGAGCCTGTCATCCCCCTCGCACCGCCTCCTCTCAGGCGTGGCGGCGCGTCCGGGGCTCCGTCCAAGGACGTCTTCGGGAGGACGCAGTGGACTTCTACAAAGGAAGAGTGCTCAGGATCGACCTGAGCGCTGGGACCACGGCGGTGGAGCCGCTCAACATGGAGTGGGCGCGCCTCTACCTCGGCGGCAAGGGACTGCTCCTGCGCTACCTGTGGGAGGAGGTGGAGCCGAAGATGGACCCCTGGTCGCCTCAGGCTCCCCTCATCTACATGGCCGGCCCCTTCGCCGGCACCACGGTCAGCACCGCGTCGCGTGTGGTGGTGGGATGCAAGAGCCCCATCACCGGCATTCTCAACGACAGCTACGCGGGCGGCTCCTGGGCACCGGAGCTCAAGTACGCGGGCTATGACGCCGTGATCGTGAAGGGCAGGGCGGCCGAGCCCACGGTCGTCGTCATCAAGGACGACGTCGTCGAGCTTCGCCCCGCCGCCAAGTACTGGGGCATGAAGACCTCCGAGATCGAGGAGGCGATGCGCCAGGACGTCGACCCCGACGCGAAGACGCTCTCGATCGGTCCGGCCGGTGAGCACAAGGTCGCGTTCGCCTGCATCTCGACCGACCAGTACCACAAGGCCGGCCGCGCCGGCCACGGCGCCCTGATGGGCGACAAGAACCTCAAGGCGATCGTCGTGCGCGGCACCGGCTCGGTGTCGGTCGGCGACGCCAAGGCGTTCCTCGATCTCCTCTACAAGATGCACACCGACTACGTGCTCACCGAGGATAACCTCTGGGCGCACGAAGAGGGCACGCCCGTCCTCGTCGACGTGGTGAACGGCGGCGGCGCGCTCCCCACCCGCAACTGGTCGGCCGGCGTCTTCGAGGGCGCGGAGAACATCAACTCCGAGGCCTTCCAGAAGATCCGCATCAAGAAGCGGGCCTGCTACCAGTGCTCGATCGGTTGCCGCAACTTCCACGGCACCACTTTCGCCGACAAGGAAGTCCGCGGCGAGGGTCCCGAGTACGAGACCATCGCCCTCTGCGGAGCGAACTGCGGCGTCGACGACATCGACGGTCTCATGAAGTTCAACGAGCTCTGCGACGAGTACGGCCTCGACACGATCTCGGCAGGCAGCACGACGGCGCTCGCCATGGACATGACCGAGAAGGGCATCCACGACTTCGGCGTCCACTTCGGCCGTGTCGAGGAGTACGTGAAGGTCCCCGAGCTCATCGCGACGCGGCAGGGCATCGGCGCCGAGCTGGCCGAGGGGACGAAGGCGCTGGGCGAGAAGTACGGCCACCCTGAACTCGCCATCCAGGTGAAGGGGCTCGAGGTGCCGGGCTACGATCCGCGCGGCTCGTTCGGCAGCGCCATCAGCTATGCGACCAGCGACCGGGGCGGCTGCCACATGCGCGCCTTCCCGCCCGGTGACGAGCTCGCCGCGGGGACGAGGCCGGCCGACACGATGGAGGGCAAGGTAGAGCAGATCATCGTCGGCAACGCCGCCAACGGTTTCATCGGCCAGAACTTCAGCTCCATCAAGTTCAGCGGCATCTGGTGCGACTTCTGGGCCGTGACGCCGGAGCAGTTGGCCGTCGCCTTCGAGCCGCTCTACGGCCGCGAGGTCACCGAGGACGAGATCATGCAGATAGGCGAGCGCATCTGGAACCTCGGCCGTCTGTTCAACCTGCGTGAGGGTGTGGAGAAGGACGACCTTCCCAAGCGGCTCTACGAGGTCGCGCACACCGAGGGCCCGTCCGCCGGTAAGGTGGTCGGCGGCGACCTCTTCCACGAATCGCTCAAGAAGTACTACAGCTTGCGCGGATGGGACGAGAACGGAGTCCCGACCGAGGCCAAGCTCGCCGAGCTCGGCGTCGACGTGCGCCTCTGACGGCGGCCTGGCTCCAGGGAAAGGGAGAACGATGCCCCACGTGATGATCAGCAGTAAGAAGTGCACCGGCTGCCACCAATGCGAGCTCGCCTGCAGCGCCTTCCACGAGGGCGCCTTCAGGCCGAGCGTCGCCCGCCTCTGGTCCGAGGTGAACCCGACCACCGGTGCCATCAAGGGCCACACCTGCCTGCAGACCGGTTGCGCCAAGTGCCAGGAGGCCTGCCCGTTCGACGCCATCGTGACCAAGGAGATCACGGTGCGCGTCAAGGGCGACTTCCCGGGCCGCGAGAAGGTCGGCGACACGGTCACCGGCTACGTGCTCGTGGTCGACGAGGAGAAGTGTACGAACTGCGGCGAGTGCTACCCGGTCTGCCCGACCGACACGATCCACGAGCACCCCGACAGGCACGTCGCCTTCAAGTGCGACCTCTGCGACGGCGAGCCACAGTGCATCGCCTTCTGCCAGAACCCCCATGTCCTCGCCGTCGATCTCAAGGTCGACAAGATGGACCGGGAGCTGGCGAAGGTCTGAGAATGGCGAGCGTCCTCGTTAAGTTGCCCGTCGGCATGACGACCGGCGACGGGCGCGCCGAGATCGAGTGCGACGCCGCCACGGTCGGCGAGGCGCTCGAGAAGGCGATCGCCGTTGAGCCGCGCATGCGCCCGCGGATCTTCCGCGACGACGGGCGCATGTACGCGGGCGTGTTCCTCAACGGGCGCAACATCAACGCCCGCGAGGGGACGGACACGCCGCTCAACGACGGTGACAAGCTCGCCGTCGTCCCGCCGCTCTCCGGCGGCTGACGACAGACGGCACTTGCGGGGCGGGGCCGGAGCGCACGTGCGCTCCGGCCCCGCCCCGCTTCTTCTGTCGTCCGTTTGCTACGATGCTGTGGTCCGCCACCGGCGGCGGCCCAGCGACGGAGGAAGGACCGATGACCGCGCGCGACGCACACGGGACGACCGGGGGCCCACAAGCCGCGAGTCCCCGTGTCGGCGACGATCGCGGGCGCGGGAGGACGGCCGGCGACGCCGGCTTCGACGCCCGCGCCGAGCTGATTCGGATGACCCTTGCCGAGGCGATCGCGGGGCGCTGCAGCGTACGCCGCTTTCTTACCGACCCGGTGCCCCGCGAGTATGTCGAGGCGATGGTCGCGCTCGCGGTGCGGGCGGCGAACGCGGGCAACGCGCAGCCCTGGCGCTTCGTCGCCGTCGAGGAGGCGCGCCTGCGAACGGAGATGGCCGAGGCGGTCCATGCGGCCCTGGACGTGATGGCCGGCCTGCCCGAGTGCCGCGGCCACGCCCGCGACATCCGCGCCATAAGGACCTACGCGACGTTCTTCGCCGACGCGCCAGTCGTCGTGGCGGTGTTCGTCATGCCGTACGCCTCGCGCATCGACGAGCTGCTGGCGCTGCGTGGGCTGTCGAGCGAAGAGCGTGACCGCGTGCGCCAGCGCCCCGACCTGCAGAGTGTCGCCGCCGCCGTGCAACTGCTGATCACAGCGGCGCACACCATGGGCTACGGTTCGTGCTGGATGACGGCGCCGGTGCTGGCCGCGCCGGCGATCGAGGAGTTGCTGGCGCCGCCGGCCGGCGCCCGGCTCGCAGCCCTGGTGCCGATCGGCCGTACCGCGGGGCGCCCGCGGCACAGCCGGCGGCTGCCCCTCGACGAGGTCCTCTTCTGGCGCTGACGCCGCTCCGCAGCCGCAAGACGTGATGGGAAGCCACGCGACATCCTCATCCGGTCGGGTGCGCTCCCTCTGCGCGGCCGCGCTCGACGGCGCCCGCCTCGCGCCCGGCGAGCTCGAGGAGTTGCTGGCGATCGAGGGCGAGGCGCTCGCCGGCGAGGTCTTCGCCGCCGCTCGCGAGGCCCGCGCTGCGCACTTCGGTGACGGCGTCTTCCTCTACGGCTTCGTCTACTTCTCAACCTACTGCCGCAACGAGTGCGCGTTCTGCTACTATCGCGCCGACAACGCGCTGAGCCCTCGCTACCGCAAGACGCCGGACGAGGTGGTCGCCATCTGCGAGGGGCTCGCCGCATCGGGCGTCGACCTCCTCGACCTGACGATGGGGGAGGACCCGCTGGTGCACGGCGAGCCGGGCTACCGCGCGCTGCTCGACCTCGTCGCGGCGGTGCGAGCCGCGACGGGCGTGCCGGTCATGGTGTCGCCGGGCGTTCTCCCGGACGCCGCGCTGCACGACCTGCGCGTCGCCGGAGCGGATTGGTACGCGCTCTACCAGGAGACGCACACCGAGGGGCTCTACGCGCGCCTGCGCGT
>CAZTMO010000119.1:0-6612 GCA_964615105.1 uncultured Thermoleophilia bacterium | reverse complement strand
GCCCGCGGCGGGCGGGGTCTCGCCGAGCGCCGCGGCGCGCTCGTCCACCACCAGGGTGAGACGGACGCTGTCGCCGAGGACCTGGGTCAGAGCGTCGCCGACGCGGTCGGCGAAGCGCTTCTCGATCCAGTCCTTGGCGAAGTCGTTGGGCACCCCCAGCACGAAGGCGCCGTCGCTGAGATCCACGGGCAGCGCACGGTCGAACCAGAGCCGGAACGTGCGCTCGTTCATCTGTGTGCGCAGTTGCTCGCGCACCTCGTTCCAGATGAGGGTGAGTTGGTCGGCGATGGACGCCGCCCTCCAGTGCCCGAGGACGCGGCGGCTCGCCCCCGGGAGAGTCGAAGGTCAGTCAGACGATGCTGTCGAGGAGGCGCAGGCCTTCCTCGCGCAAGGCTCGCTTGCCGTCGCCGAGCGAGTGTATCAACCCCTTCTGCTCCAGTAAATTGAGGTCGCGGAACGCGGTCGCCGGCGAGATGCCCAGCTCGCGCGACACCGCTTTGGGGCCGGCCGAGCCGAGCTCCATGAGCAGGACGAGCACCTTGGTCTGGCGCGTCGTCAGTCTGATCGCCGGCGCGGCCGGTCGCGCCGGCTCTTCCGGTGGGCGCGTCGGCAGCTTGATGGTGAACACGGCCCCGCCGCCGAGGTTGTCTTCGACGGTGAGGACACCGCGCAGGAACTGCAGTGCCTCGCGGGCGATCGGCAGGCCCGAGCCCACGCCGCGGATGATGCGCCGCTGCGAGGCCGTCGCCGTCGTGAAGCCGGGGAGGAAGGCGCGCTCTTTCTCTTCGACTCCAGGCCCGTGATCGGAGATGCGGATGGTCTGGCCGTTGTCGAGCACCGTCACCACGACGTCGCGGAACGCCGCGTGGAGGAGGTTCTCGATGAGCTCCTGAATCACCGAGTATGGGACCTGCCCCCCCTGCTCGCGGCACGAGTTGTAGGTCTTCTCGGCGAGCGACGCGACCAGCGCCGGCAGGTCCTCCTCTTCGACGACGATCACCCGAGGTCGGCTCGTGAGGGTGTCGTAGACGGCGATGCGGGGGGCTTCGGGGCCGAGCGGGGCGGACGGCAGCCCTGACGACGGACCGTCGTGCGCCTCGGCCCGCTCGTCGGCCCGCTCGTCGGCCCGCTCGTCGGCCCGCCCGCCTCCGTTCGTCGCGGGGGCGAAGCCGCCCCCGGGAGCCACGGCGTCGGCGGCGCGGCTCTCGGCGAGCAGCCTGTCGAGAAAGGACTCCATGGGGGCGCCGAGTATAGCACCGCCGGCGCGGCGCTGAAACGCGTTCGGCGAGCCTGAAAGACGGCATTCGAGGCTGAGATCGCGGGTGGTTATCCACAGGGTGTTCAGGAACTGTGGAGAGTGTCGTCGCGGTAGTCCGCCGAGTCGCCCAATTTGCGGCCGTTGTGGAAAAGGCGGTTTCACTTGGGGGTGACGGTCGTCTTCGGGCGGCCGTCCGCGGCGGCTCTCGTCAACTGGTTTGGAGACCCTCTGCACTTCTCAGACGACAGCCTCGAAAACCCTGCAAACCACCGATTTCTGTGGCGATGGAGAGCGGCAGTCGGCTGTCAAGGGAACCCGTCGTCGTGAACGCCTTATCCACTGCCATCGTGAGCCTGTAAGCACGGCAAATGATTCTTATCCACACTTTCCACAGACGACGGTGAACGCGCGACCGCCCCGCCGAAACGCGGGCTGGTCGGCGCGCGCCGTCCGGGGTACACTCGACATGTCCTTGCGGAGCTCCTGCAGAGGGGCTGAGAAGGCGCTTCCTAGCGCCGACGCACCGAACCTGACCACCTTCGGGTGGCGGCGTCGCACGACGCTGCTGGGTAATGCCAGCGAAGGGAGAGATGAGTCATGAACACCGATTCCGTCCCGGTCTCCCCGCTGCGGGCCCGCCTCAACCTGAACCCCACGGAGTGGGGCGTGCAGGCGTACGCCGAGCTAGGTGTCGCGGTGGCCCTCGCCGCCGTCCTCGGGCAGGTCCGCCTGTTCGTCATGCCCCAGGGCGGCTCGGTCAGCCTGGAGCTGCTGCCCATCGTCTTCATCGCCGTGCGCCGCGGCGTCGTCCCGGGACTGGCCGCCGGCACGATGTACGGCCTCCTGCAACTGCTCCTGCCGGGAGCGTTCGTCTACCACCCGCTGCAGGCACTGCTCGATTACCCGCTGGCCTTCGTCGCTCTCGCGGTCGCGGGGTTCGTCCGCGTCCGCGGGTTCCCGTCCCTGATCGCCGCGGTGACCGTCGCCCAAGCCGCGCGCTTCGTCTTCCACTTCTTCTCGGGGCTGATCTTCTTCGCCGAGTACGCCCCCGAGTGGGAGGCGCCGTGGCTCTACGCGATCACCTACAACGTGTTGTACCTCGTCCCCGAGACGCTGCTCACGTACGTGCTCCTCTGGCCGCTGCTCAAGGCGTACGACGCGGCGTTCCCTGGAATACGAGGGGCGGCGTGAGGAGGAAGGCGTGAGGCTGGCGGCGGTCTTTCTCGCCGGCCGGTACGAGGAGGCGGGCTACTACGCCCGCTGGGCCCGCGCGGCCGACCTCGTGGTGGCTGCCGATGGTGGCGCCCGGTTCCTCGCCGCCGCCGGCGTGGTCCCCGACCTTCTCGTCGGCGACTTCGACTCGCTGGACGCGGCGGCGGTGGAGGAGACGCGCCGCCGTGGCGCGCGCCTCGTGCGCCACCCTGTTCGCAAAGACCGGACGGACGGCGAGCTCGCTGTGGACGAGGCGCTGGACGCCGGCGCCCGCGAGATCGTGCTCGCCGGTGCCCTCGGTGCCCTGGACCACGCGCTCGGTCACCTCGCCCTCCTCGGTCGTACCGAGGCGCGTGGCGCCCCGGCGCGTCTCGTGGCGCCGGACCTGACGGTGCGCGTGCTCTCGGCCCCGGCGGCGGCGGTCCTCGACGCGCCACCGGCCACCCGCGTCTCGCTGGCCCCGCTCGCCGGAGATTGCTTGGTCTCCCTCTCCGGTCTTGACTACCCGCTTGAGCGCGGGCGTCTCCCGGCCGACGCTTGCCTGGGCCTGGGCAACGCGGTCGCGGCGCCCGGGCCCGGACAGGGCGGCGCCGTAGCGAGACGGCGCGGCGCGTGCGTCGAGGTGCACGAGGGCCGGCTGGCAGTGCTGGTGGCGAGCGGGTCGGAGTCGTTCGGCGGGCTGGCCCTGCCGTCGGCGGGCGAGGGTCGCCGATGAGGGACGCGCGGCTCGCCGGCCGCCTCGCGCTGGTCTGGGCCGGCGTGGTCCTCGTGTTCGCCCTCGTCCCCACGCACGAGGTGCTGAGCGGCACCGTGGGCGACCGGGAGACGCTGACCACGCAGGCCGGGCACTTCGCCGAGTCCGCGATACTGGCGTGGCTCGTGGCGAGCTGGACCTTTGGCCGCGGGGGCTCCGCGTGGCGCGCCGCGGTAGTCGCGTGGGCGGTCGCCACGCTCTACGGGGCGTTCATCGAGGTGGCACAGATCCCGCTGCCTTACAGGTCAGGGCAATGGAGCGACCTTGCCATCGACGTCGCGGGCGCCGCCCTCGGCGCCCTCGTCTTCAGGTGCGGCCGGGGCTGGGCGGCGCCTGGAGCCCGAACGCGTGCCCGATGATGCGTGCGGCGACCTCCTCGGAGGGGACGTCGTACGCACTCCTGCTCACGAGGTCCTTGAGCATCTCGAGGTGTTGCTTCTGACCGCTCTTCGCGTCGTCTGCCATACGGGAAGCCTGCGCATCGGAGGTCGACATCTGGACTCCTTGGGCTGCTCGCTATGCGTATCGGACGGTGGGACACAGGGGTTTACTGACAGGCGTAAACAGTTGAGACTGCACAGGACATGTCCGCACTTCTGCCGATAGGCCACGCGATCGACGCCGTCCTCGCAGCCGTGACGCCGCTCCCCGGCGAGTGCGTCGCCTTGCTCGACGCCCTGGGGAGGGCGACGGGAGAGGACATCGTCTCGGACGAGCGCGTGCCGTCCTTCGACAACTCCGCCATGGATGGGTTCGCCGTCGACGGAGCGGCACTCGCCGCCGGTCGCGCGACCTTCTGCGTGGCGGTCGAGATCCCGGCGGGGCGCTACGTGCCGGAGCCCGTCAAGCCCGGCGCTGCGGCCAAGATCATGACCGGCGCGCCGCTGCCGCCCGGCGTCGACACGGTGGTGCCCGTCGAGCTCACCCGCCAAGACGGGGACGAGGTGACGGTGCTCAAGCCGGTGGCGCCGGGCGACAACGTGCGCGGCGCGGGGGAGGACGTCGCCGTCGGCGACGTGGTCATGCCGCGTGGGACGCGGCTGGGCCCGGCGGAGGTCGGCCTTCTCGCCTCGATCGGCGTCGATCGCGTGCCGGTGGCGAAGCGGCCACGCGTGGCGATCCTTGCCACCGGCAGCGAGCTGGTCCCCCAGGGGCAGCCGGTCGGCCCGGGGCAGATCCGCAACTCGAACTCGTATACCGCCTATGGTCAGGTCCTCGAGGCCGGCGGCGAGCCGGACCTGCTCGGGATCGCCCGTGACGATCCCGAGGAGACCCGGCGTCTCGTCTGCGCCGCTCTCGAGCACGACGTCGTCATCACCAGCGGCGGCGTCTCCGTCGGCGAGTTCGACTTCGTCAAACAGGTCCAGGAAGAGCTCGGTGTGGAGCGTCGCTTCTGGGGCGTCAAGACCAAGCCCGGCAAGCCGCTCGCCTTCGGCGTCCGCGGGCGGACGCTCGTCTTCGGCGTGCCCGGCAACCCGGTCGCCGCCATGGTCAGCTTCGAGCTCTATGTCCGCCCGGCGCTGCTCGCGATGCAGGGCCGACGCGACATCTACCGCCCCTATGTGCTCGCCGGCAGCGACGAGCCCGTGGCGGCGACGCAGGAGCGCACCGAGGCACGGCGCTGCCGCCTCGAGCGGCACGACGACGGCTGGGTCTTCTCCACCACCGGCCCGCAGGGGTCCGGCATCCTGCGCTCCATGGCGCTCGCCGACGGGCTTGCCTTCGTGCCGGCCGCCTATCCGGGTGGGCCGGCGGGCGAACGGTTCGTGGTGCAACTGCTCGGCGGGTCTAGCGCCGAGCGGCCGCCGTACCCCTGAGCCGCGGGGCGGTGAGCCCGCCCGGCACGGCGGGCGGTCAGCCCTGCGTCCGCAGGCGCCGGCGCAGCTCGAACGAGATCATGCGACCCCAGACGATGAGCCGGTGGCTCGCGCTGTACCTTGGCGTGCACGTCGTGAGGATCAGCCCGTAACCCCGGTCATACAGGACGCCGACCTCGTCGGGGAGCACCGTCGTGACCTTGGCGACGGCGTAGACGAACTGGGCGTAGGGCGTCTCGACCACGATGCGGTCGCCCCTCCGCAGGGCATCGAGGCGGGAGAACGGCGCGCCGTACGTCGTCCGGTGGCCGGCGACCGCGAAAGGCTCGCCCGCGCCGGGCAGCGGCGTCAGGCCGTAGTGCACCGGCCCGTTGCGGAGCAGCTCGCGGTCGCCGTCGGGGTCGAGGCCGCCGCGGCCGGGGACGCCCTGCTGGATGATGCGACTGAGGCCGAGCTTCGGGATGCGCAACTTGCCCACGGGGTCGCCCGGCTCAAGCGTCTTCTCGAAGAGCCGGGCGAGCTGCCGCACCTCGACCTCGGGCGCGAGCCTCCGCGTCGAGGTCGTGTCGCCGGCCGAGCCCACGACGCCGGCGAACTGGGCCGCGTCGCGGCCGTACGCCTCGTCAAGCCGCCCCTGCTGCACCGTGGTCACGAGACCGGACCACAGTGGATAGGCGAGAAGGATGCCGCCGACGGTCAGGAGCAGGTCGGCGACGATACGGCGCACGTCCCGACCGCCTTTGGAGGCCGGCCCGGACCGGTCAACGGGTGCCTTGGGCATCGGCCCATGGTACGGTCAGCCCCGACCAGCGGCAAGCGTGAGTCGGATGCGTACTTCCAGCGACGTGCACAACTACCTCGAGGAGCGCGGGGTCGCGCACGAGATGGTGCCCCTTGCGGACGAGTCCGCGACCGCCGAGCTGGCCGCCGCGCTCCTTGGGGTACCGGTCGCCGACATCGTGAAGTCCCTGCTGTTCGTGGCCGACGGTGCGCCGGTGCTCGTTCTCGCGCCCGGAGACGCGCGCGTCGTCGTGGAACGGCTCGGGCGGGCTCTTGGCGCGGCGCGCGTGACCCTCGCCCGGGCGCAGGAGGTACTTGCGACGACGGGGTATCGTGTCGGCGCCGTCCCGCCCTGCGGTCTGGCGCGCGAGCTGCCGGTCGTCGCCGACCCGGGGGTGTTCGCGCCGCCCGTGGTCTATTGCGGCGGCGGCGCGGTGGCGACGATCCTGAAGATCCGTAGCGCCGACCTCAAGGCGCTGCTGGACCCTCTGCTCGCCGAGGTCGTCGAGCGGTGAGCGCGGCGGGGCTCTACGCCCGGGGGCGACCGGGACGTGAGTGACGTGTCTGCGGCGATGCACGCGCACGCGATGGGCACGGCAGGACCCGTGACGATTCTCGCGACCGACGCCCTCGCGCAGATCGACGCCGCGGCCCTCGAGCTGTTGGCGGAGACCGGCGTGGCGGTCCCTTCTGAACAGGCGCGCGCCGGGCTGGTCGCCCGTGGGGCGGCCGTCGACGGCGCGCGGGTCCGCCTGCGGCCCGAGCTCGTGCGCGAGCTCGTCGCTCTCGCG
>CAZTMO010000118.1:0-6642 GCA_964615105.1 uncultured Thermoleophilia bacterium | reverse complement strand
GGCGGAAGCGAGCCGCGAACCCGGCAGGGATGTCGGCGGCACGGCCGGTGGCGTCACAGCTGGTGGCCGCGCGGTCGATGACACCGGCACCGGCTTCGGCGCGGGCGCGCGCGCGGTGTCCGTGCCACGGCCCGGGCACGCCGATCTCGGCGGGGCGCTGCTCTACGACCACGACGACATCCGTGACGTGATCGAGCGCGCCAGCGCGCGCGAGACCGCCGCGCGCGTCGCCTGCGGCGCGGTCGCGCGCCGGCTGCTCGCGGAGGTCGGCTGCGCGCTCGGCAGTCACGTCGTCACGATCGGCGACGTCGGCTCCGACGCCGTGTTGACCGCGGCCGACCTCGAACGCATCGACGACGACCCCGTCCGTTGTCTCGACGCCGGGGCAGCGGCGCGCATGCGCGCCGCGATCGATGCCGCCGCGGCCGCCGGCGACACGCTGGGTGGCGTCGTCGAGATCGTCGCCTTCGGCTATCCCCCCGGTGTCGGCTCGTACGTGCAGGGCGACCGTCGCCTTGCGGCACGTCTGGCTGCGGCGGCGTTGAGTGTGCCGGCGATGAAGGGCGTCGAGGTTGGGATGGGGTTCGCCGCGGCGCGGCTTCCCGGCTCGCGCGTCCACGACGCGCTCGCCTGGGACGAGCGCCGCGGCTATCACCGCGTGAGCAACCACGCCGGCGGCGTCGAGGGCGGGATCTCGACCGGCGAGCCCATCGTGGTGCGCGCGGCCATGAAGCCGATCTCGACGCTCAGGGAGCCGCTCCAGACCGTGGAGCTCGGCACACACCGCGCGACGGCGTCGCGCTACGAGCGCGCCGACGTCTGCGCCGTGCCGGCCGCCGGCATCGTGCTGGAGGCCGTCATCGGACTGGCGTTGGCCGCCGCGCTTCTCGAGCGCTTCGGGGGCGCGACGGTGGCCGATGTCGCTACGGCCGTCGACGCGTTCAGGGCGCGCTGCGCGCGACGATGAGCGCCGACCCCGCCCTCTCGGCGCCTCGTCCCGCCTCCAGGGGCGCCCGCTCCGCAGCGCCGGCTGACACCGCTTCGGTGGCCTCGGGCGACGCCGCTGCGCCAACCACGGGCGAAGGTGTAGCGCCGGCTTCCGGCGACGCCGCTGGCGTCGCCATCGGCGACGGTGTTGCGGTCGACTCCGTTGTCCTGGTCGGTTTCATGGGGTCGGGGAAGAGCCACGTCGGCCGGCTTCTCGCCCGGCGTCTGGGTGTTCCGCTGATCGACACCGACGCCCTTGTCGTCGCCGAGGCGGGCCCTGTCGAGACCGTCTTCGCGGAGCAGGGCGAGCGGGCGTTCCGCGCGATCGAGCGTCGCGTCGTGCTCGACGCACTGGCGTCGTTGTCCTCACGTTCGGCGGTCGTGTCGCTGGGCGGGGGCGCAGTGACCGACGGCGACGTGCGCGCGGCGCTGCGCGCCGCGCCCTGCGTCGCCTGGCTCAATGCGCCCGTCGACGTGCTCTGGCGCCGGGTCCGGCGGGCGGCGCGGCGGGGCAGGGCGCGCCCGCTGGCCCGCGACGAGGCCGTCTTCAGGGCGTTGTACGAGCAGCGCGCTCCCCTGTACCGTGAGGTGGCGACGGTCGAGATCTACAACGACGGCGAAGAGACGGCCGGCGAGGTCGCCGAACGGGTGGCGTGCAGCGTGTGCGGTGATGCCTGATGCCGCGCCTGCGTGCCGAACTGCCCTCGCGCTCGCACGAGGTGATCGTCGAGGCCGGAGCGCTCGACATGGTCGGCTCCGCCCTCGCCGCCATCCGTCCTGCGACCCACGTGGTGGTGTGCAGCGACGTCAACGTCGCTCCCCTCTATCTCGAACGCGTGGCCAAGGGGCTGCGCGAGGCGGGGTTCGCGGTCTCGCACGTGGTGATCCCGGCGGGGGAGGGCGAGAAGAGCCTCGAGCGGGCGACCGAGCTCTACGGCGTCCTGTACGACCGAGGCGTGCGACGGCGCGACGTCGTCGTGGCGTTGGGGGGCGGCGTGATCGGCGACCTGGCCGGCTTCGTCGCCGCGACGTTCCTGCGCGGGGTGGGGCTGGTCCAGGTACCGACGACGGTGCTCGCGCAGGTCGACGCCGCGGTCGGCGGCAAGGTGGCCGTCGACTTTCGTGTCGGCAAGAACTACGTCGGCACGTTCTACCAGCCGCTGCTGGTCGTCGCCGATCCCGCGGTGCTGGCGACCCTGCCGCCGCGCGAGGTGCGCAGCGGCGCGGCCGAGGTCGCCAAGTACGCCTTCCTGGCCGGCGGCGCGCTCCTCGAGGCGGTCGAGGCGTTGGCGCGCGCCGGCCGCCAAGGCGCCGGCGGTCTGGTGCGCGGGTTCAGCGATGACGTGATCGCCGGATGCGTGGCCGAGAAGCTCGCCGTCGTCGCGCGCGACGAGCGCGAGGAGGGCGGCGAGCGCGCCGTTCTGAACCTCGGCCACACGATCGGCCATGCGATCGAGGCTGCGACGGCGTTCAGCCGTTACACCCATGGCGAGGCTGTGGGCCTGGGCCTGCGCGCCGCCCTTCGGCTCTCGGAGAGGCTTTGCGGACTTTCCGGCGCCGAGGTCGAACGCGGCCTGAGCCTGCTCGACGGCTTCGGCCTGCCGCTGCGTTACCGTGGCGCCCGGTTCGGGGACGTGCGCGACCTCGTGGCGCGAGACAAGAAGGCGGGAGCCGGCGGCGTCGAGTTCGTCTTGCTTGAAGGCTTCGGCCGGCCTCGCCTGCGGGAGCAGGTCCCCGCCGGCCTGCTCGAGGAGGTGATCGCGTGGCTGAGCGCGGAATGACGTCCCTGTACCTGCTGCACGGCGTTAACCTGGACATGCTCGGGCGCCGCGACCCGGCGCATTACGGCACGCTCACGCTGAGCGAGCTGGAGCGCCGGGTCACGGGGCACGCCGAGGGTCGCGGCTTCACCGTGCTGCCGTTCCAGACGAACTTCGAGGGCGAGATGGTCGAGGAGCTGCATCGCATCGCCGTCGAGGGCGCCGGGGCGGTGATCATCAATCCCGGCGCCTGGACGCACTACAGCTACGCCCTGCGCGACGCGCTCGAGATCGTCACAGCGCCGGTCGCCGAGGTGCACCTTTCCGACGTGAGCGGCCGTGAGGCCTTTCGCCGCCATTCGGTGATCGCCGACATCGTCGCCGTGCGCGTGAGCGGCGAGGGCGTCGAAGGGTACTTCAAGGCCTGCGACGCCCTCGCCGGCATGATCGGGCTCGGAGCGCGGTCGTGACTGCGCCTGCGCAGGGGCGTCTCGCGCGTTGTCGTGCGCTGCTCGACACTATGGGCCTCGACGCCGTCGTGGTCAGCGACGCGGCCGACGTGCGCTACCTTTCGGGGTTTCGCGGCGAGGACGCGACGCTCGTCGTCGGCCGCGACGAGGCGCTCATCGTCACCGATTCGCGCTACGTCGAGCAGGTCCACGAGGAGGCTCCGGAGTTCGACCTCGTGCGTCGCGAAGGGGGCGACCTGCTGGCCGATTCGGCCGCCGCGGCGCGCGAGCGCCTCGGCGGCGGCCGCACCCTCGGCTATCAGGCGGGCGCCGTCACGCACGCCGCTTATCGCGCGCTGCGCCGCGCCCACGACGGCCGCCTGCGCGACGTGCGCCAGCGCGTCAGCCGCCTGCGCCTCGTTAAAGAGGCTGCCGAGATCGAGGCCGTCCGCACTGCCGCAGCGATCGTCGACCTCGCCCTCGCCGTGGTGGCCGGCGAGGGCCTGACCGGCCGCACCGAACGCGAGATCGCCTGGCGACTGCGCGAGGAGTACCACCGCCGCGGCGCCGAGGACGAGGCGTTCGCGACGATCGTCGCCGCCGGCGATCACGCCGCCCACGCCCACGCGATCCCCGGTGAGCGGCGCATCCAGGCCGGCGAGCTGGTCCTGATCGACACCGGCGCGCGCGTCGCCGGCTATTGCTCCGACATCACGCGTACGTTCGCGGCCGGCCGCGTCTCGCCGGCGCAGCGCGCCATCTACGAGACCGTTCTCGAGGCGCAGCTCGCCGGTTTGGCCGCCGTGCGTCCCGGTGCCCACGGGCGCCGTGACGTCGACGAGGCCGCGCGCGCCGTCATCGTCGCGGCCGGCCACGGCGAGTGCTT
Source organism: uncultured Thermoleophilia bacterium (assembly GCA_964615105.1). Classification (GTDB taxonomy): domain Bacteria; phylum Actinomycetota; class Thermoleophilia; order UBA2241; family UBA2241; genus UBA2241. The sequence goes on along the minus strand of CAZTMO010000118.1, from coordinate 2,560 downwards.
CGGTCACGGCACCGGTCACGGCGTCGGCCTCGAGATACACGAGGCGCCGGCGCTCGGTCGGACGCAGGGCGACCGGCTCGCCGCCAGCATGGTCTGCACCGTCGAGCCCGGCATCTACATCGAGGGCGACGTGGGCGTGCGCATCGAGGACACCGTGCTCGTCACCGAGAACGGCTGCGAACGCCTGACCTTGTACCCGAAGGAGTTGCTCGTCCTCGCCTGAGGTATCATTCCTTGTCACGCGCGCAGGGCGTGTGACGCGCGCAGGCACAGATCGCGGAGGAACCGAACGACACATGGCTGAAGTCGTCAACACCAACCAGTTCAAGAGCGGCATGGCGATCGAGATCGACGGCGAGCCGTACACGATCATCGAATCGCAGCACGTGAAGCCCGGCAAGGGCGGCGCCTTCGTGCGCACCAGGGTGCGCAGCATCAAGACAGGCAACGTCCTGGACAAGACCTTCAGGGCGGGCGAGAAGTTCACCCGCATGGACACCCGCTCGCGGACCCTGCAGTACCTGTACTCGGCCGAATCCGAGGTCGTCTTCATGGATCCCGAGACCTATGAGCAGCTCTCGGTCTCGCCCGCGATGGCCGAGGAGGCCATGAAGTGGGTCGTCGAGAACATGGACGTCCAGGTCTTCTACCTCGACGGCGTGCCGATCGACGTCGAGCCGCCGACCACGGTGGAGCTCACCATCACCCACACCGAGCCGGGCCTTCGTGGCGACACCGCCCAGGGCGGTTCCAAGCCCGCGACGCTCGAGACCGGGGTCAGCATCCAGGTCCCGCTCTTCATCGAGCAGGGCGAGCGCATCAAGGTCGATACCCGCAGCGGCGAGTACCTCAGCCGCGCCTGAGCGCGCCGGGGACCTGCAGGAGACGTCATGAGAGCGAGACGCGTCCGGATCACCGACACAAGCCTGAGGGACGGGCACCAGTCGCTGTGGGCGACGCGCATGCGTACCAGCGACATGCTGCCCGTCCTCGAGATGATGGACGACGTCGGCTTCAACTCGCTCGAGTGTTGGGGCGGCGCCACGTTCGACGCCTCACTGCGGTACCTCGACGAGGACCCGTGGGAGCGCCTTCGGCTGATCAAGAAGTACGTCCCGCACACCCCGCTGCAGATGTTGCTCCGCGGCCAGAACCTCGTCGGCTACCGTCACTACGGCGACGACATCGTGCGTCGCTTCGTCTACAAGGCGGCCGAGAACGGGATCGACGTCTTCCGCGTCTTCGACGCCCTCAACGACATCCGCAACTTCGAGACCGCCGCCGCGGCGATCGCGGAGACGGGCAAGCACTTTCAGGCCGCCGTCGTCTACACGATCTCGCCGGTGCACTCGCTCGACCACTACGTGGACGTCGCCCGCCGCCTCGTCGACATGGGCGCCGACTCCATCTGCATCAAGGACATGGCGGCGCTCCTCAGTCCGTTCTACGCCGAGCAGCTCATCGGCCGGCTCAAGGCGGAGATAGGGGTCCCGGTCCAGTTGCACTGCCACTACATCGGCGGCCTTGCCCCGATGACGTACCTGAAGGCGATCGAAGCCGGGGTCGATGTCATCGACACGGCGACGGTGCCGCTGGCCTTCGGGAACTCGCAGCCTGCGACCGAGATGGTGGTCACGGCGCTGATCGGCACGCCGTACGACACCGAGCTCGAGCTCGAGAGGTTGTTCGAGATCGCCAAGTACTTCGAGGGCGTGCGCCGTGAGACACATCACGAGCGCGGCGTGACATCCCTCACCCACATGCAGGTCTACTCGCACCAGGTGCCGGGCGGCATGATCAGCAACCTTGAGAGCCAGCTCAAGGAACAGAACGCGCTCGACCGCATGCCCGAAGTGCTGGAGGAGATCCCGGTGGTCCGCGCCGAGGTCGGCTTTCCGCCCCTGGTGACGCCGATGTCGCAGATCGTCGGCACGCAGGCGGTGCTCAACGTGTTGTCGGGTCGCCGCTGGCACATCGTCCCCGACGAGATGAAACAGTACCTGCGCGGGAAGTACGGCGCGGCGCCCGGACCGGTCTCGAAGGCGATCCTCGAGCGCGTGCTCGAGGGCGAAGAGCCGATCCACGTGCGCCCGGCCGAGCTCATGACCGAGACCCTTGAAGACTACCGCGAAGAGATCGGCGACCTGGCGCGCTCCGAGGAAGACCTGTTGAGCTACGCCCTCTTCCCGCAGACGGCGCGCGCTTATCTCGAGCGGCACGACGTCGGCGTCGAGGACGACGTGTTCGGGCTCCACGACCAGTACCTGCGCGCGCAGCCGGGGGCCGCCGTCAAGGAGGAGACCGCCGACAGGGTGGGGCGCATCCTGGAGCTCGTGGAGCGGAGCGACCTCGACGAGGTCGTGATCGAGGAGGGCGACCTGCGCATGACGGTGCGCAAGGCGGCGACCACGGCCCCGGCGGCTGCGCCGGCGGAAGCCCCGGCCGCCGCCCAGGCGGCGCCGGCGATGGAGGCCGCGGGGGCTTCGGCGAACGGCTATCACGTCGTGCACTCGAAGTGGGTCGCGACGTTCTACCGGTCGCCGGCGCCGACGGAGCCGTC
>CAZTMO010000117.1:0-6644 GCA_964615105.1 uncultured Thermoleophilia bacterium | reverse complement strand
CCGGCGACGATCGCCATCTCGGCCCTCTTCGTGCCGCACTACCTCTCGGTCTTCGTGCCGGTGCTCAAGGCCTGGCCTTACAACACGATCGGCGGCATCCTCGTGGCCGTCTTCCTCATCGTCGTCAACGTGATCGGCATCAAGGAGGCGGCGAGCCTCAACATCGTCCTCGCGGTGCTCGATCTCGGGACCCAGCTCCTCATCGTGACGATCGCCCTGGTGCTGCTGCTCGAGCCCAACGTGCTCATCGAGCAGATCCAGTGGGGCGTCGCGCCGACCTGGAGGCAGTTCTTCTTCGGGCTCGCCATGGGCACGGTCGCCTACACGGGCATCGAGACCGTGTCGAACATGGCCGAAGAGGCGACCGAGCCCGGACGCGACGTGCCGCGGGCGATCAACTACGTGATCCTCGCCGTGCTCGTCGTCTACATCGGCATGCCGCTCGCCGGGCTGTCGGTCATGCCGGTCGGCTCGAACGTGGTCCCGGTCGACGAGAGGACCGGCATGACCGTGCCCGTCGAGGTGGTGCCCGGCGAACCCGAGGGGACGTGGGCCCTCGCCAGCGACCCCGATGCCGCCGTCTACGTGCCGGTCGAGCCGGCGGGGGACACGCACGTGATCCCCGCGCAAGAGCCGACCGGTGCCGTCGAGATCGTCGACGGCGTCGCGACGACCCGCCTGTACGGGACGCAGCTCGGCAGCGCTTATCTCGAGGACCCGGTCCTCGGGCTGGTGCGCTTCATGCCCGACAGCATCGGCTGGCTTCGGCTGATCCTCGCGCCGTGGGTCGGTATTCTGGCGGCGACGATCCTGCTGATCGGGACCAACGCCGGGCTCATCGGGGTCTCACGCCTGACGTACTCCCTGGGGCAGCACCGGCAGCTCCCGCCGGCTCTCGGCCACGTGCACCCCAAGCGCATGACGCCCTACGTGTCGATCATCGTGTTCGGCATCGCCGCCTGCGTCCTCATGCTCCCGGGCAAGACCGAGCTGCTCGCCTCGCTCTACATCTTCGGCTCGATGATCTCGTTCACCGCCGCCCACCTGTCGGTCGTGGTGCTTCGCTTCAAGGAGCCGCAGCTCGAGCGCCCGTGGCGGGCGCCCTTCAACATCGGCTTCGGCGGCGGCTCGCTGCCGCTCACGGCCGTCGTCGGCGCCCTCGGGACCTTCGCTGTCTGGATCGTGCTCGTGGCCTTCGAGAGCGGCCTCGGGCGGTACATCGCCTTCGGCTGGATCGGCGTCGGCCTCTTGATGTACGTCGTCTACCGGCGGGCCAGGGGTTACTCGCTGACGAAGACGGTCGCCAAGGTCGTCGTGCGCGAGTCGATGCAGGCAGACATCGACTACGATCAGATCCTCGTGCCGATCGTCGGCAGCCGCATCACCGACGAGATGGTCGTCCTGGCCTGCCAGCTCGCGACCGAGAAGGACTCGTCGATCGACGCGCTGTATGTGATCGAGGTACCGCTGAACCTGCCGCTCGACGCCCCCCTTGCCGAGGAGCGCGCGCGGGCCGACGAGGTGCTCAAGGGGGCTGTCACCCTGGCGAGCCAGTTCAAGATCAAGATGACGCCGATCGTCATCACGGCGCGCTCCGCGGGTCGGGCGATCGTCCAGGAGGCCACCGAGCGGCGCTCAGAGGTCATCATCCTCGGAGTGATGAAGAAGCGCCGCTTCACCGAGCGCGCCTTCGGGAGCACGACGGACTACGTGATCGAGCACGCGCCCTGCGAGGTGCTCGTGAACATCGTCCCGCCGACCGGCGTGTACGAGAGCGAGGCGAGGGCGCCGCGGCGCGTCGGCGGGCCGCGTACCGGCTGGCTGCCGCCGGAGAGCGAAAAGGAGACGCCGCCCGGCGTGCCGCGCGACGGAGGGGGGAGTGGTTGACGGCGAGGTTGCCGTGCGGCGCGACTGGAGTATGCTCACGCATGAGGGGCGCCGTCGCCTGCGACGGCGCCCGACGCTGGTTCTGCGGCGCGTCGCCGCACCGGGAGGGTGACCGAAGATGCATGTGGTGATCGTGGGGTGCGGTCGCGTGGGGTCGAGCCTCGCGCTCTCGCTCGTCGCGGAAGGCTGGTCGGTGGCTGTCGTCGACGACCGGTCCGAGTCGTTCTACCTGCTCGGCGAGGATTTCGCCGGCCAGTTCGTCGAGGGCAAGGCCCTCGACTGGGACGTGCTCCGCGCCGCCGGCATCGAGCACGCCGACGCCGTGGTGACGGCCACCGACGGGGACAACACGAACATCGTGGTCGCCCAGGTGGCGCAGAAGAAGTTCGACGTCAAGTGCGTGGTGGCACGCGTCTACGACCCCTTGCGCGCCGAGCTCTTCGCCCAGACCGGCATCCGTACGGTGTGCCCGACCAAGGACGCGCGCATCCTGCTGCTCGACGCCGTGCGGTCCTGCGAGCTCTCCGCGGAGGCCTGATCATGTTCGTGCTCATCGTCGGCGCCGGCAAAGTGGGGCTCAACACCGCACGCCAGCTCCAGCAACTCGGACACGAGGTCGCCGTCATCGAGCAGCGCAAGACACGCTACGACGTCATCGTCGAGGAGCTTGAGGAGGCGCTCGTCTTCGGCGACGGCACCGAGATCTGGGTGCTCGAGAAGGCGGGCATCGCCCGCGCCGACATGGTCGTGGCGGTGACGGGCGACGACGAGGACAACGTGATCATCGCTCAGGTCGCGAAGATGAAGTTCGCCGTGCCGAAGGTCGTGGCGCGCGTCAACAACCCGTTCAACCAACCGATCTTCGATCTGCTGGGCGTTGAGGCGACCGTGTGCGCCACGACGGCCATGCTGCGCCTCATCCTCCACGAACTGCCGGTGCACAAGTTCGTGCCGCTGTTCTCGCTGCGTCGCGAGAACCTCGAGATCGTCGAGCTCGAGGTGAGTGAGAACTCGCCGTTCGCCGACACATACGTCCAGGACATCGAGCTCCCCGAGGGCGTGCTCCTCGCGGCGATCATCCGCGCGGGTCATGCATTACCGGCGCGGGGCACATCCGAGATCCTGGCCGGCGACTACGTGCTCTGCGTGATCCCGCGGGCCAAGGGCAAGGAGCTCATCAAGGTGTTCCTGCCTGAAGAGTCGCCGGAGAAGCTCGAGAAGGAGTCTGAGCTCGACACATCGGAGGGCTGAGGGAGCGTGACTGCGGCGGGGGCCGGGTGCGGTTGACCGCACCCGGCCCGCGCCGCTAGCATCACCCTGCTCCGCCGAGCACCGCTCGCACGGTGGCGAGGTAGCTCAGTCGGTAGAGCACATGACTGAAAATCATGGTGTCGGCAGTTCAATTCTGCCCCTCGCCACCAGCCTCATCCGCTCAGACTCCGTGCGCTCCGTCGTGCCGCGTCGCGTGCGGTCAGGAGGTCGCTCCGGCGACGGCGCCGACGGGTGTTCGCGAGCTGTCGCGTGCCGGCGCCGCCGGTAGGCTCACTGCCGATAGACCGACACGCGGTTCTTCCCCGTCCGCTTGGACACGTAGAGCGCCTTGTCCGCGCACGAGAGCACCTCGGCTGCGCTGCGACCGTGCAGCGGCAGGCAGGCGACGCCCACGCTGAGGGTGATGTGTGCGTCATGGCGCGCAGGGAAACCCTCGAAGGCCTCGGCCTCGGTCGCCTGACGGATCGCCTCGGCCACGTCCTCAGCCGCTCTCACCCCCTCACTGACGCTGTCGCGCAGGCGACCGGCGACGCTCTCGGCCCCGCTCAGGGGCGTGTTGGGCAGGACGATGCAGAACTCCTCGCCGCCGTACCGGCAGACGATGTCGACCTGCTCTCTCGTCTGCGCTGTGAGGATCTCGGCGATGCGGCGCAGGAGCTTGTCGCCCTGGGGGTGGCCGAACGTGTCGTTGAAGGGCTTGAAGTCGTCGATGTCGATCATGAGGACCGAGAGCTCCGACCCGTAGCGCAGGGCACTCCTGACTTCATGCTCGATCGCTCCGTCCAGGTAGCGGTGGTTGTAGAGACCGGTGAGCCCGTCGGTGGTCGCCTGCTGCTCGAGCTGGTCGTGGAGGCGGACGAGTTCGATGCTCGCCGCCGCCTTGGCGGCGAAGACCTCGAGCAGGCCCACGACGTCTTTCGAGGGCCGCATCCTGTCCTCGGGGTCGCGTGCCTCCAGGTAGCCGATGACATCGTCGCTCGTGCCGACCATGGGGATGAGCAGGCGATCGTCGGCGCACCACTCGCCCTCGCGCCCCTCGCCGCGGTGTGTGCCGGGGACGGGGACGTCTTCCTCGCCGTCCTGCACGCGGCGGCGATCGACGAAGTACGAGCTCGAGACGACGGTCGCGGTGCTCACGAGGTCGTCGAGAACGTGCCCGGCGATCGCGCGACTGCCGGCCTTTGTCTCCCCTCCAGGCTCGAAGCGATGGTCTGCGGCCACTCGATACATGCCTTCATCGGGCTCGCGGATGTACACCGCCCACTCCCTGAAGTGCAGCGTCTCGGACATGACGCGGCCGAGCACGGTGAACAGCTCACCTTCGTCTATCAGCCCCCGGATCTGGCCGCTGACGGTGACCAGCGCGTTCAGCCGCCGGTTCAGGACTGCCAATCGCTCGCGCTCGGTCTCGACCCGGGCGCGCGCGCGCGCGTTCTCGATCGCGGTGGCGCTCTGCGCGGCGATCGCCGTCGCCAGCCGGACCTCGTCGTCGCTGAAGCGGCGTCCCGGGGAATGGGACGCGAGGTAGACGAGCCCGACGACGTCGCCGCGGGCGAGCATGGGGATCGCGAGCACGGCCTGTTCGTTGAGGGCGCGCATCTCGCGCCGCGTCTGGGGGCACACGGCGTCGTCGTCAAGGTAGAGGGTCACGGTGCGCCGCTCGTCGATCCCGGCGGCGATCTCGGGCGAATGGTCGATGTCGTAGACATCGACAGATTCGCCCGGCACGAGCGCGGCACGGCTCTCGCGGGCGAGCGTCACGATCGTTCGTTCCGCGGCCCGCAGCTCGTTGAACTCGACCAGATCGACGGGGACGGCATCGCTGAGCACGCGCAGGAGGGCACGTAGTGTGTCTTCGGGTTCCGTTGTGGCAGCGAGAGCCCCCGCCGAGCTGACCAGCGTCGCGAGCTCATCGTTGCGGCGTCGGGCCTCGGCGAACAGGCGGGCGTTGGTGATCGCCATGGCCGCCTGGTCGGCGATCGCCGTGGTGAGGCGCACGTCGTCCTCGGTGAAGAGCCGCTTGCTCCTGTGCTCTGCCACGTCGAGCAGGCCGATCGTCTGTCCTTGATTCACGAGCGCCACGGTGAGCGTCGCCTGCTCGCCCCACGGCTCCAGGCTTTCGAGTTGCTCAGGGGTAAGCTCTACCTCATCGCGATACCAGAGGACGGGGTCCTGGTCGGTGATGCACGTCCTCCACTCCGGCCGGCAACTTACGGGCAGCGATGAGCCGATCCATCCGGCGGCCGGCGCGGCCGCGTCGATCTGGTAGAACGCTGCGACCTCGAGAGTGTCGCTGTCGGGGTGATAGAAGTAGATGTCGGCCCTTGCGGTGTGCAGGGTCTCGGTAAGGAGGCGCGCGATGGTCTCCAGCGTCTCCGCGAGGTCGACGCTGGACGAGATCGCGCGCCCTGTCATCAGCAGGAGCTGCTGTTCGTCGTTCTGCTTACGCAGCTCCTCGAGGCGGCGCGCACTCTGGATGGCGACGGCGGCCGGGCCTGCCAGTGAGCGCACGACGGTGAGGTCCCCGGCGTCGTAGATGCGTTCGCGCTCATCGTCGTAGAGCTCAAGCAGGCCGACGGTGTCCCCGTGGTAGACCAGAGGCGCCATGAGGGAGCTCCTGTGGCCGTCCTCGCGCAAAAAAGTGACTTCCGCCGGATCCGCATCGGCGTCGGTGATGCTGGTGGCGACCACCGTTTGCTCCAGTACAGCACGCGCCGTGGCCGGGTAGTCCTTCAGCGAGAAGCGCGTCGGGCCGCTCGAAGCGGCCGCCGTCTGCGTCGTGTCGATGAGCGTGACGATCTCGTCCGCGCCGGGGGTGTACGTCGAGACGGCGACCGAGGTGCACGAGAGCGTGTCCAGAAGCAGCTTGGCGAGCTCGCCCACGACCTCGTTCGGCTGTCGGTTCTCGAAGAGCGTCGCGACACGGGCAAGCAGAGAGAGCCGGTCGGCGGCCTCTGTCGCGGCGACGGTCAACCGGTCGAGGTGGGCGCGGCGGTAGCGGCGGTGGCCGCCGGCGGTGCGCGTCGCAGGTACGAGACCGTCGCGCGTCCAGGAGCGCAGCGTGTGTGGCGTCACACCCAGGTAGGCGGCGGCCTCGCCGATGGTCAGCCTGTCGTCGGGAATCGCCCGCGCGTTTCGAGCCGTTGGGGCCATGCGGTGTCAATCGGCGTGAATCTGTACGAACTTGAATCCTGCAGAGCGCCACGACGGATGGACGTCGCCAAGCCAGTCAACGCGCGCGCCCGCGCCATGACTGCCGCCCGCTCAAGCGACGCCGCGCGCAGTCGATAGTGAAGACGAGAGAGGGGGACACGCGATGGCCACGCACAGGCTGCTCAGACTCTGGCACGACCGCGAACGCGTCGGGTTTCTCTCGGCCAACTTGACGGTGGAGGACCCGGCTGGGAGTCGGTACTGGCTGCTGCGGCTGGAGTCACCGTCGACGATCGACCTCTTCCGTGAGTCCCTGGAGTCGGGCAACACGA
>CAZTMO010000116.1:0-6660 GCA_964615105.1 uncultured Thermoleophilia bacterium | reverse complement strand
GCTCCGGCGTGCCGTACTCCCAACTGCTCGTCCTCAACTGCGGCGAGGAGTTCACGTCGGCGGAGCCGGTCGCCGGAGAGGCGCCGGCGGCGATCGCGCCCGGGGGCGGCGACTTTTGCACCGCCGTCGCCGTCGCCGCCCGGGGGCGCCACGTGGTCGGTCACAACATGGACTGGTACACGATCGACGCCGCGAACAACGTTCTGTTCGACCTGACGGTCCCTGATGGTACGCGCATCATGGGCATCGCCGGAGCACCGTACCTCCTCATGCTGGGGATGAACTCGCACGGCGTGGCCAACGTGAGCAACTCAGTGTGCTCGACCGACAACCGGATCGGTATCCCGAACGTCTTCGTGCGCCGCTGGTCGATCGAGGCGCCCGACCTCGAAGAGGCGCGGACCAGGGGCCTGCACGGTGCGCGGGCACGCGGCACGAACCACTTCTGCGCCGACCTCGACGGCAGGCTCTGGGACATCGAGACGTCGGCCACGGGGCACGCCTTCATCGACCGTTCCACGACCGGGACCATGGCGCATACGAACCACTACGCGTCACCCGATATGGCTGCGTTCGAGGGTTCGCGGTCCGAGGAGTCGCGCGTGCGACTCCGCACGGCGGAGCGCGAGCTCGCCGAGGGCGTCGCCCGCGGCGAGGACCCGGTCGAGCTGGTCGCGCGCGTGCTGCGCTGCCACGAGCCTTCGGCTCACGAGGCCATCTGCGGCCACGCCGACGGGAGCCTGCCTCCCGCGCAACGGGTGATGACCGTCGGGAGCATGATCTGCGACCTCGACGAGCGGCGCCTGCACGTCTGCGCCGGGCCGCCCTGCGAGAACCCGTATCAGTCGTTCTCCATGTGAAGGGGTGAAGCGCATGGCCGCCTTCGACATCGTCGTCGCCGGTGGTCGCATCGTGGACGGTTGCGGCAACCCCTGGTTCCGGGGGGACGTCGGTGTCCGCGGCCGCCGCATCGCCGCGGTGAGCGCGCCGGGAACGCTCCGCGGCCGGCGCGTGATCGACGCGGCCGACCGTTACGTGACGCCGGGGTTCGTCGACCCGCACACCCACTCCGACATCTCGATCATCGCCTACCCGCGAGCCGAATCGGCCGTCTTCCAGGGCGTGACGACACACGTCACCGGCAACTGCGGCATGGGAGCGGCGCCGGTCCGCAAGCGGTTCCTGGCCGAGGCGCGCAGCGAGTGGGAGTACTACTGGTCGGCCACCGTCGACTGGTCGTGGCGCACCTTCGCTCAGTACTTGCGCGCGATCGAGCGCAACGGCGCGGCGATCAACATCGCCCCGCTCGTCGGGCACGGAGCGCTGCGCATCGCGGTGATGGGCTACGCGGAACGCGTCGCGACGGCCGGGGAGGTCGCGGCCATGCGGCGCCTGCTCGACGCGAGCATGCGTGCCGGCGGGCACGGTCTCTCGACCGGTCTCGTGTACCCGCCGGGCTGCTTCGCGGACACCGCCGAGATCGTCGCGCTCTGCGAGGTGGTGGCGAAGCACAAGGGCATCTACGCGTCGCACATCCGCGGCGAGCGCGAGACGATCCTCGAGGCGGTCGCCGAGGCGATCGCCATCGGGCGCGCCGCCGGGGTCCCGGTCGAGGTCTCGCACAACGCGCCCAAGTGGGGCGCGGGCGAGAAGGCCAAGGCGAACCTCGACCTCGCGGAGGAGGCGCGGCGCGGCGGCCACGATGTGACCGTCGACAACGACAGTCACACCGATCTCGCGCCGCGCCTGTCGCGCGCGCTGCCCCAGCCGGCCCTGGACCTGCCTCACGACCGCTTCATCGCCCTGCTCTCCGACGACGCCGCGCGCGCCGACCTGCGGCGAGCCGTCGAGGCCGACGAGCTGCCGGGGGCCGGCTACACGGGGCTCGTCAAACACGGCCGCTTCGACCGCATCGTCGTGCTGCACGCCCCGCGGCAGCCCGGCCTGCGCGGCCAGACGGTGGCGTCGATCGCCGCCGCCCGGGGTGCCGATCCCTTCGACACGTTCCTCGACCTGATCGTCGAGGAGGACGACCGCATCGTCGGGATCTTCGACTACATCGACGAGGCCGAGATCCGTCGCGTGCTCGCGCATCCGCTGGTCATGGTCTGCTCGGACGGCTTCGTGATGCCGCCCGTCGAGGAGATCGACGACCCCGGGCTCTACTGGCCGTGCAGCTACGGCGAGTACCCGGGGATCCTCGAGCGTTACGTGCGCGACGAGCCGTTCCTGCGCCTCGAGGAGGCGATCCGCAAGATGACGTCGTTTCCCGCGCAGCGGTTCGGTCTCAGCGACCGCGGCGTTCTGAGGCCCGGGCTCGTGGCTGATCTGCTCGTGTTCGACCTCGAGCGACTGCGCGATCGCGCCACCAACCCGTACCCGCACAGCTACCCGTTCGTGAACATCCCGCACACCTACGCGGAGGGTATGGACTACGTCCTCGTGAACGGCGCGGTCGTGATCGACGACGGCGTGCACACCGGGGCGCTTCCGGGCAGGGTCCTGCGCCACGGGCGCGGTTGAGGCTAGGCTGCGTCGCGGCCGACGGCGAGCTGCGCAATCTCCGCGCCGCCTCTCCGTTGACCCTGCCGAGAAAGGGGTCTGGGCAGGACGGGCACACCCTGCGACAATGGCGGCGAAGCACCTCGCGCCGAGCCGGGCGCGCAGAAGCGGCACCGTCACGGAGGTGACCCGATGATGGGGACCAGGTCCACCCCGAAGAAGGGACGCCTGCTCGTCCTCGCCCTCGCGGCGGTGATGCTCGCCGGCCTTGCGGCCGGCATCGGCACCGCCGTCGCCGACGAGAGCGCCTCGCCGGCCGCAGGCAAGGTAGTCCTCAAGCTGGCCTGGATGAACGACCCCGACAACCTGAACCCCTTCATCGGATACGAGGGGACGTCCTACGAGATCTGGGCGCTCAACTACGACATGCTCATCGGCTACGACAGCGACGGGTCTCCCCAGGGCATGCTCGCCGAGAGCTGGGAGGTCAGCGACGACGGGCTCCTGTGGACCTTCCACCTCCGCGAGGGAGCGGCGTGGCAGGACGGCCAGCCGATCACGGCCGAGGACGTCGCCTTCAGCTACAACGTCATCACCGAGAAGGATCTGACGGCCTACTCCACCTATATGAAGAACATCAAGGAGGCCCGGGCCGTCGACGACTACACCGTCGAGATCGAGTGCACAGCGCCCAAGGCGAACATGGAGCGGCTGTGGGTGTACGTGTTGCCCAAGCACATCTGGGGCAGCGTCGACCGTCCCGACAAGTACCGGTCGGAGCTGCCGCTTATCGGATCGGGTCCCTTCCAGTGCGTCGAGTGGAAGAAGGGCAACTACGTCAAGATGGTCAAGAACCCCGACTACTGGGGTCCCGAGCCGGCCGTCGACGAGATCCTCTTCGAGACGTACCAGAACGCAGACACGATGGCTCAGGACCTCAAGTCGGGGATGATCGACGGCGCCGTTGGTGTCCCACCGGCCCAGTACACGACCTTCAAGCCGGAAGACGGGTTCGATGCCCGCGCCTACAACCTGTTCGTGTTCGACTACCTGGTGTTCAACTGTTACGAGGAGTCGAGTTCGGCTGGGAACCCCGTCCTGCGTGACGTCCGGTTCCGTCAGGCGCTCAACTGGGCGGTCGATCGTGAGAAGGTCAACGAGATCGCGTGGGGCGGCCTGGCGAGGCCGGGGACGACCGTGATCCCGCCCGACGAGTTCCCCGCGGACTGGGACGCGCATTACGAGCCAAGCGCCGAAGAGGCGTACGGCTTCGACTTGGACAAGGCCCGCCAACTGCTCGACGAGGCCGGCTACCTCGACACGACCGGCGACGGCCTGCGGGACTGGAAAGGCAAGCCCATCACGTTGCGGTTGTGGGCGCGCAGTGAGTCGACGTCCAGCCAGAGCAGCGGCAAACTGATCGCCGGCTGGCTCCGCGATCTGGGCCTCAAGATCAACTTCCAGATCATGGACGACGGGGCGATCTCGGACAAGCTGTACGCCTACAACGACGACTGCGCGTACGCTCCGGACTTCGACATGTACATCTGGGACTATTGGGGCTACGCCGACCCGGGCGACACCCTCGCATGCTTCACGACATCTCAGATCGAATGGTGGAACGACGCCTGCTGGTCCAACGCGGGATTCGATCAGCTGTGCGACGAGCAGTGCAGCGAGATGGACAAGGTGGCGCGGCTCGACCAGGTCCATCGCATGCAGGAGATCATGTATGTGGAGTCCCCATACCTCGTGCTCGACTACCCGCCGACCCTCGAGGTGGTCGACACAACCCGCTGGGACGGGTGGACGCCACTCATGGACGGCGGGGTGTTCTACACGAACTACAGCATCGCCAGCTACTTGAACCTGACGCCCACGAGTGCCGAAGAGCACGGCGGTTCGAACACGACGGCCCTCATCGTAATCATCGCCGTCGCGGCCGGCGTCGCCGCCTTGGTCGTTTGGCTGGTGCTCCGCGCCCGCGGCGGGCACGCCGAGGAGGACTGAAGCCGAAGCGGCCACTTCTACCAAACCCTTTGGACATCCTGTAGAATCCCGCCGTCCCGCGCGCGGAGCGCGAGACCCCGGACACCCCCGATTCGAGGAAGGCAGGAGAAGAGCCATGGCAGTGGACCCGAACGTGTACGACATCGAGATCGAGCACGTGACCAAGAGGTTCGGCGACTTCGTCGCCGTGAAAGACATGAACCTCAAGATCAAGAAGGGCGAGTTCTTCTCCATGCTCGGCCCCTCGGGGTGTGGCAAGACGACCACCCTGCGCATGGTGGCCGGCTTCGACCAGCCGACCGAGGGCGAGATCTACCTCGCCAACACGCCCGTCGCCGGCGTCCCGCCGTACAAGCGTCCGGTGAACACGGTGTTCCAGAGCTACGCCCTGTTCCCGCACCTCTCCACCTGGGAGAACATCGCCTTCGGCCTCAAGCGCAAAGGTGTCGAGAAGAAGGAGATCCAGCAGCGTGTCGACGAGGCCATCGCGATGGTCGAGATGGAGTCGATGAGAGACCGTAAGCCGGTGCAGCTCTCGGGCGGCCAGCAGCAGCGCGTCGCGCTGGCGCGCGCGCTGGTCAACCGCCCGACCGTGCTCCTGCTCGACGAGCCGCTCGGCGCCCTCGACGCGAAGCTGCGCAAGGCGATGCAGCTCGAGCTCAAGAAGCTCCAGAGCGAGGTCGGGATCACGTTCATCTACGTCACGCACGACCAGGAGGAGGCGCTCACCATGAGCGATCGCCTGGCCGTCATGAGCCAGGGGCTCGTCGAGCAGATCGGCACGCCGACGGAGATCTACGAGAACCCGCAGTCGGCCTTCGTCGCCAACTTCATCGGCGTCTCGAACATCTATCTGTCGGACGTGATCCGCGTCGAGAACGGTGTCGCCGAGTGTCGTACCGACAAGGGACTCGGCGTCCTCGTCTCGGTGCAGGACAAGGCTATCAAGGCCGGCGACAAGGTCGGCGTCGTGATCCGGCCCGAGAAGCTCGCCATCGCCCCCGCCGAGAAGATGGACGAGGTGGCCGACCGCGAGAACGTCTACGACGGCGTGGTCAAGGCCGTCGTCTACATCGGCTCGGTCACCCAGTTCATCGTCGACATCGAGGGCAAGCACCTGGCGCAGGTCCTCTACCAGAACCTGTACCACACGGAGCGCGAGGAATGGGCGCAGGAGCAGAAGGTCAAGGTGGCCTGCTGGAAGGACAGCGCCTCGCTCATCACCGACGTCGAGAAGGGCATGGCCGAGAAGGACCTCATGGGCGAGGTCGTGAAGCGCATCTGAACCGGCGCGGCAAGAGAGACCGACGGATGGCGGGGCCCGTCGCGGGCCCGGCCATCCGCCGGAGACACCGGCGCAACGCAGTGAGGACGCCGACGACAGGGATCCGGAGGGAACGACAGCAGTGATCACGGTCCAGGACATCCTCGAGATCCCCGACCTCGACCTCAAGCTCCTTGCCGGCGGCAAGTCGGTGAGCAACCCCGTTCGCTGGGTGCATATCACCGAGGTCCCCGACCCCACGGGATGGCTCAGGGGCGGCGAGCTGCTGCTGACCACAGGCTACGGCTTTCGGGGTCCCGAAGAGAAGCAGGTCGAGCAGCTCAAGGCGCTGATCGACCACAACCTCTCGGGGCTCGGATTCGGCACCGGCTTCACCTTCGACAAGGTCCCCGAGTGCCTCGTCAAGGTCGCCGACGAGTACAGCTTTCCGCTGTTCGAGGTGCCGTATCACGTGCCGTTCATCGCCATCACCGAGGCCGTCGCGTCGAAGATCGTCAACGAGCAGTACTCGCTTCTGCAGCGCAGCCTCGCCGTGCACGAGAAGCTCACCAAGATCGTCCTTGAAGAAAAGGGGCTCGACGCGATCCTCTCGACCCTCTCGGCGCTGGTCGGCTGCTCGGCGGTGCTGTTCGACTTCCACGGCGTCGTGCTCTGCGAGGCCGCTTACCGACGCCGCCTCAACGCCGAGCTCGTGGCCGACCTCTGGCGCAACATCTCCGACCAGCGCGCCAATCGGCAGGACTTCGCCCTGCGTATGGACGGCGTCGCTTCGGGTGTGCAGGTCTACCCGGTGGTGGCCTCGCATCGCATCGGCGCCTTCCTCGCCGTCGTCAAGGACTCCGGCGACTTCTCGGACTACGACC
>CAZTMO010000115.1:0-6662 GCA_964615105.1 uncultured Thermoleophilia bacterium | reverse complement strand
GACATCGACAAGGCATAAGGGCAGCATGGCGAGACTCAAGGACAAGTACTACAGCGAGGTGCTTCCGGAGCTCATGAGCCAGTTCGGCTACCGCACCGTCATGGAAGCGCCAAAGATCACCAAGATCACGGTCAACATGGGCGTGGGTGAGGCCAAGACCAACGCCAAGCTGCTCGATGACGCAGCGGCGGAACTGGCGCAGATCACGGGCCAGAAGCCCAAGATCACACGCGCGCGCAAGTCGATCGCGGGATTCAAGGTGCGCGAGGGCATGGCGATCGGCTGCGCGGTCACGCTGCGTGGCGAGCGCATGTATGAGATGCTGGACAGACTCGTGTCGATAGCGCTGCCGCGCATCCGCGACTTCCGCGGCATCTCGCCGGACCAGTTCGACGGCCGCGGCAACTTCGCCCTCGGCGTGCGCGAGCAGACCATCTTCCCCGAGGTCGACTACGACTCGGTCGACCAGGTCCGGGGACTCAACATCACGATCACGACCACGGCGAAGACCGATGAGGAGGGTCGTGCCCTGCTGTCCAGGCTCGGCATGCCCTTCCGCAACAACTAGGAGCGCGACGGAATGGCGAAGAAGTCGCTTGTAGTGAAGCAGGCCCGGCCCCAGCGGTACAAGACACGCGGATACAACCGCTGCACGCGGTGCGGGCGCCCTCACGGCTACTACCGTCGATTCGGTCTGTGCCGCATCTGTCTGCGGGAGCTCGCTCACGAGGGCGTCATCCCCGGGCTAACCAAGTCGAGCTGGTAAGGAGGCGAGGACATGTCAATGACAGACCCCATCGCCGACATGCTCACTCGCATCCGCAATGCCAACTCGGCGCGGCACGAGACGGTCAGCATCCCGGCGTCGGCGATGAAGGTAGATATCGCCCGCCTGCTGTACGA
The DNA here is from genome assembly GCA_964615105.1 of uncultured Thermoleophilia bacterium. Lineage (GTDB taxonomy): Bacteria > Actinomycetota > Thermoleophilia > UBA2241 > UBA2241 > UBA2241. The sequence continues at coordinate 5,759 of CAZTMO010000115.1, read as the reverse complement.
GCAGGGGTACGTGGCCAGCTACGAGGTCGTGCCGGCCGGGCCCGGGCAGGAGATCGTCATCCACCTGAAGTACGGCCGCAACCGCGAGCGCGTTATCTCGGGTATCAAGCGGGTGTCCAAGCCGGGCCGGCGGATCTATGCCCGCAAGGACACGCTGCCCAAGGTGCTCGGCGGTCTCGGCACGGCGATCATCTCGACCTCCCGCGGCCTCGTCACGAGCGCCGAAGCCGGCAAGCTCGGCGTGGGCGGCGAGGTCATCTGCTTCATCTGGTAAGGAAGACGAATGTCGAGGATCGGAAGAGCACCCATCCCGCTGCCGGACGGCGTCGAGTTCAGGTATGACGCCGCGGTGGTCACGGTCAAGGGCCCCAAGGGCGAGCTCAGCCAGCGCGTGCCGCGCGAGATGCTCATCGAGGTCGGCGACGGCGTGATCGAAGTCAAGCGGCCCACCGAGAGCGCCGCGCACCGCTCCCTGCACGGGCTCACGCGCACGCTCATCGCCAACATGGTCGAAGGCGTCACCAAGGGCTTCGAGAAGCGGCTCGAGATCGTCGGCGTGGGCTACCGCGCCGCCCTCAAAGGCGACGCGCTCGAGCTCCTGGTCGGTCACAGCCACCCCGTGCTGATCGAGCCGCCCGCGCACGTCGAGTTCGAGACGCCGCAGGCCACCGTCGTGCTCGTCAGGGGCATCGACAAGCAGGTGGTCGGAGAGGTCGCCGCCAAGGTGCGCTCGATCCGGCCTCCCGAGCCCTACAAGGGCAAGGGTATCCGCTACGCCGGCGAGTACGTGCGGCGCAAGGTGGGCAAGCGAGCCTAAGCAGAGAGACGACGAAGAGGACCGGCACGACGATGAGCGCACCAAGCATCAGAGAGGCGCGCGCGAGGCGCAAGAAGCGCATCCGCGGCAAGCTGACGGGCACGACCGAGCGCCCGCGCCTGTCCGTGTTCCGCTCGAACAAGGCCATCTACGCCCAGATCGTGGACGACCTCGGGGGGCGCACGCTCGTGGCCGCGCGCTCGGCCGAGGTCGACGGTAAGGGCCTCGACAAGAGCGCCGTGGCGCGCAAGGTCGGCGAGCTCGTCGCCGCGCGGGCCAAAGAGAAGAACGTCGAGCGCGTCGTGTTCGACCGCTCCGGCTACCTGTACCACGGCCGCGTGAAGGCTCTCGCCGAGGGCGCCCGCGAGGGCGGCCTGGTGTTCTGACGAGGAGAAGAGGACCCGTTGGCTAGAGGATCATTCAGCGAGGGCAGCGAGCTCAAAGAGCGCGTCGTCGACATCAACCGCGTCGCCAAGGTCGTCAAGGGCGGCCGGCGCTTCTCGTTCACGGCCCTCGTGGTCGTGGGCGACGAGAACGGTCACGTCGGCGCCGGGTACGGCAAGGCGCGCGAGGTGCCGCTCGCCATCCAGAAGGCGATCGAGGACGCGAAGAAGAACCTGTTCACGGTGTCGCGCTTCAACAGCACGATCACGCATCAGATCGTCGGCGAGTACGGCGCGGCGCGCGTGCTGCTCAAGCCGGCCGCCCCCGGTACCGGCGTCATCGCCGCCGGCGGCGTCCGCGCGGTCCTCGAGCTGGCCGGCGTGCGCGACATCCTCACGAAGTCCCTGGGCACGACCAACCCCATCAACCTGGTGCGCGCGACCGTGCAGGGCCTGCAGGCGCTCAAGACGCCCGAGGGCGTCGCGCGCCTGCGCGGCATCTCGGTCGCCAAGGTCCTCGGTCGCGACGAGGTCGCCGAGCCGGTCGCCGAGCCCGCGGCGTCGGCAGGGGAGGCCTGAGCCATATGACGCAGCTCGTGATCAAGCAGGTCGGCAGCGGCATCGGCCGCAAGCCGCGGCACCGCGGCACGTTGCGCGCGCTCGGCCTCAAGCGGATCGGCCACACCGTGGTCCACGAGGACACCCCCGTGATCCGCGGCATGGTGAACCAGGTCGCGTACCTCCTCGAGGTCCGCGAAGTGACGAAGAAGTCGTGACATGACCGAGATCGGACTCCACAACCTGCGCCCGAACCCGGGCTCGACGAAGGACACCAAGCGTCTCGGCCGCGGCAAGGGCACCGGCCAGGGCAAGACGGCCGGCAAGGGACACAAGGGCTACAACTCCCGCTCCGGCGGCGGCGTGCGTCCGGGCTACGAGGGCGGCCAGATGCCGCTTTACATGCGGCTCGGCAAGCTGCGCGGCGCGCACATGAAGAAGAGCATGCCGATCGGCCCATTCCGCACCTATGCCGTGCCGGTCAACGTGGGCCGCCTGGCGAAGGCCTTCACGGCCGGCGCCGAGGTCACGCCCGAGGCGCTGGTCGAGAAGCGCATCGTGAAGAACACGAAGACGCCGATCAAGATCCTCGGCGGCGGCGATCTCGACAAGGCGCTCACCGTCCGCATGCACATGTTCTCGCAGACCGCCCGGGCCAAGATCGAGGCCGCCGGCGGCAAGGCCGTCCTGCTCTGAACGTGACGCGGGAGGCCGGGCTGTGAACAACAAGCTCTGGCAGTCGCTCGCCAACTCCTGGAAGATCCCGGAGCTGCGCGGCAAGCTGCTCTTCACGGCGGCGATGATCGCGATCTACCGGTTCGGCTGTTACGTCCCCGTGCCGGGCATCGACATCGGCGCCCTCGAGGACTTCTTCGCCAAGGGCGGCGCAGGCGTCGTCGGCTTCCTCGACCTGTTCTCGGGCGGGGCGCTCGCCAGGGTGGCGGTCTTCGCCCTCGGGATCATGCCGTACATCACGGCCTCGATCATCCTGCAGCTCCTCACCGTGGTCATCCCCAAGCTCGAGGAGCTCGCCAAGGAGGGCGAGCAGGGGCAGAAGGTCATCACCAAGTACACGCGCTGGCTGACGGTCGGTCTCGCCACCATCCAGTCGGTGGGCTACGTCTTCCTGTTCAAGAACTACAACGCGCTTCCCGAGCTCAACTGGTGGCGCGCCCTGCTCATCGTCACGACCCTGGTCGCCGGCGCCTCCACCGTCATGTGGCTCGGCGAGCTGGTGACGGCGCGCGGCATCGGCAACGGCATGTCGATCATGATCTTCATCAGCATCGTGTCGCGCATCCCGTCGGGGACGTCCAAGCTGTTCACGCAGAGCATCGTCTCGATCGTCCTCTTTCTCGTCCTCGCGCTCGCCGTCGTCGTCGGCGTGATCTGGATCACGACCGGCGAGCGTCGCATCCCCGTCCAGTACGCGAAGCGTGTCGTGGGCCGGCGGATGATGGGCGGGCAGAGCACGTTCATCCCGCTCAAGGTCAACATGGCCGGCGTCATGCCCGTCATCTTCGCCTCGTCGGTGATGATGATCCCGGCGACGTTCGCGCAGTTCGTCAATACCGGCGTCACGAAGTGGCTCACCAACGCGTTCAGCCCGAGCGGCTTCCTGTACCTGCTCGGCGAGGCGCTGCTCATCGTCGTCTTCACCTACTTCTACACCGCCGTGACGTTCAACCCCATCGACCAGGCCGACAATCTCAAGAAGTACGGCGGCTTCATCCCCGGCGTGCGCCCGGGCCGGCCGACGGCCGAGCACCTCGACCGCATCCTCACGCGGCTGACGTTCCCGGGGGCCCTGTTCCTCGCCGCGATCGCGGTGTTGCCGTGGTTCCTGTACCGGTTCATGGACGTGCCGTTCTACTTCGGCGGCACGTCCCTGCTGATCGTCGTCGGCGTGGCGCTCGACACGATGCGCCAGATGGAGGCGCAGTTGCTCATGCGTCACTACGAGGGCTTCCTCAAGTAGCGCTCGCCGGCGTCGCGCCGAGGAGGTCGGCACATGGCACCTGGACAGCTCAACGTCATTCTGCTCGGCGCGCCCGGCGCCGGCAAAGGGACCCAGGCCGAGCGCATCGTGGCGCGCTACGGGCTGCCGCACATCTCCACCGGCGAGATGTTGCGCGCCGCGGTCGAGCAGGGCACCGAGATGGGCCGCGCCGCGCAGCGCCACATGGAGGCCGGCGGGCTCGTGCCCGACGAGGTCGTGATCGGCGTCGTGCGCGACCGTCTCGCCGAGCCCGACGCGCAGCAGGGCTTCCTGCTCGACGGCTTCCCGCGCACGCTCGCGCAGGCCGAGCGCCTCGACGCCATGCTCGCCCAGGCTGGGCGCGCCGTCACGCACGTGGTGCTCATCGATGTCCCCGAGGACGAGCTGGTCCAGCGCATCGCCGGCCGGCGCTCCTGCACCGAGTGCGGCAAGCTCTACAACGTCACGTTCGACCCGCCTCGCGAGGAGGGCGTCTGCGACGCCTGCGGCGCGCCGCTGCACCAACGCGCCGACGACAACGAGGAGACGGTGCGCAACCGGCTCGCCGTCTATCGTAGCCAGACCGCGCCGCTGATCGGCTATTACGCCGAGAAGGGCGTACTCGGCGAGGCGCACGGCGGCGGCAAGCTGCCCGACGAGGTGTTCGCGCAGGTGACCGACATCCTCGGCGTCGTCTGAGCCCTTGATCGTCCGCAAGTCAGCAGCCGAGGTCGCCCGTATCGCCGCCGCCGGACGGGTGCTGGCCGACTGCATCGACGCGCTTGCCGAGGCCGTTCGACCGGGGGTCACCACGGCCGCGCTCGACCGGCTCGCCGAGGCGTTCATCCGCGAGCGCGGCGGCGTGCCCACGTTTCTCGGCTATCGCGGCTTTCCGCGCTCGATCTGCGCCTCGCCGAACGACATGGTCGTCCACGGTATCCCCGGAAAGCGTCGTGTCGCCGAGGGCGACCTGCTGAGCCTCGACGTCGGAGTCACGCTCGAGGGTTATATCGCCGACTCGGCGGTCTCGCTGCCGGTGGGCACGGTCGACGCCGAGGCGCGGCGCCTGATGGACGTCACCCGCGAGTCCCTCGAAGCAGGACTCGCGGAGTGCCGCACCGGACGCCGTCTCGGCGACGTCTCGCACGCCGTACAGGAGGTGGTCGAGGACGCCGGCTTCAACGTCGTGCGTTCGCTTGTGGGCCACGGCGTGGGGCGCACGATGCACGAAGACCCGCAGATCCCAAACTACGGCGACCCGGGTCGCGGGCCGCGCCTCGAAGAAGGCATGGTCTTCGCCATCGAGCCGATGGTGAACGCCGGCGGCCACGAGGTCTACGTCGCCGACGACGGCTGGAGCATCCACACCAGCGACGGGTCGCTCTCGGCGCACTTCGAACACACGGTCGCGGTGACGAAGGACGGTCCGCAGGTGCTCACACGGCGACGTTCAGAGAGGGGTTGACGGCCAGTCGCGTCCGCTTGGACCGAAGCTGGCCGTTTGTGGTAGTATATCGGGCCGCTGTCCCGTGAACCGCAAGTCAGGGAGTATGGCGAACAAAGAAGAAGCGATCGAGATCGAAGGCGAGGTCGTCGAGGCTCTGCCGAACACCATGTTCAGGGTCCACCTCGACAACGACCACGAGGTCCTCGCCCACATCTCGGGCAAGATGCGCATGAACTACATCCGCATCTTGCCCGGTGACCGCGTCAAGGTCGAGCTCTCACCATACGACCTGACCCGCGGTCGCATCACGTACCGGTTCAAGTAAGAGCGGTCGCCGGTCCTCCCCGAGGGGGGTGTGCCCGGCGGCCGTCGTTGTGCGTCAGCGAGGGCATCCATGAAGGTCAGAGCGTCAGTCAAGCCGATGTGCGAGAAGTGCAAGATCATCCGCCGTCACGGCACGGTGCAGGTGATCTGCTCGAACCCGCGGCATCGGCAGAGGCAGGGGTAGGTCCATGGCACGTATCGCCGGCGTCAACATCCCGCCGCAGAAGCGGGTCGAGATCGGTCTCACCTACA
>CAZTMO010000114.1:0-6678 GCA_964615105.1 uncultured Thermoleophilia bacterium | reverse complement strand
CGCCGCGGCGAGCGCCTCGTCGTCGGTCAGGTCGCGGCAGAGGTCGTGCAGCCAGCCGGCGACGCGGGCCGCGTCGGGCGGTGCGCCGTGGATCGCGGCGTAGTGGGCCGCCAGGTCGGCCACGCGCCGTGAATGCTCGAGGCGGCGTAGCCCGAGACGGCCGGCCGAGCGCGCCTGCGCCTCAGCCGGCCCGATCGTGTCGGTCGCGTGCTTCACGTCACCTTGTAAAGACGACGCGCGACGACGAACTCCTCCACCGCGGGCGGTACCAGATAGCGGATCGGCTCGTCGCGACGCACGCGATTGCGGATCTCATGCGAAGAGATGTCGATCATCGCCGTCTTGAACACGATGGCGAGCCCCCGCCCCAAGCCGCGCGCGACCTCCTCGACCTCGCGCTCGTCGTCGCCGGGGCGCAGGGCGACGGCCAGGCGGCACAGCGACAGGATCGCGCCCGGCTGGTGCCAGCTCCCGAACTGCAGGAGCGAGTCTGAGCCCATGATGAAATACAGCCGGTGGCCGTCGTACATCTGGCGGATGGCTGCAACGGTGTCGAGCGTGTAGACGAGATCCTGCTCGATCTCCACCGCCGAGACCTCGAAGCGAGGATCGCCGGCGACGGCGAGGCGCGTCATCTCGAGGCGCTCTGCGGCCGGCGTGCCGTCGTCGATCGCCTTGTGCGGCGGTCGCGCCGCCGGCACGAAGAGCACCTTCTCGAGCTCGAGGTACGTGGCGACGTCCGAGGCGATCAGAAGATGTCCCAGATGTGGAGGGTTGAAGCTGCCCCCGAGGATCCCGAGACGGGGCCGGCGCTCGTCCACGATCTCAGCCCATGACCTGGCCGTCGCCCCAGAGCTCGTATTTCACCGACGTGAGCTCCGCGAGCGCGATCGGCCCCCTCGCGTGCAGCTTCTGGGTCGAGATGCCGAGCTCGGCGCCGAGCCCGAACTGGCCGCCGTCCGTGAACCGCGTCGAGGCGTTGACGTACACGCAGGCGGCGTCGACCTCGCGGACGAAACGGCGCGCCGCGGTGGCGTCCTCGGTGACGATGGCCTCGGAGTGCCCGGTGCCGTAGGCGGCGATGTGGTCGAGCGCCTCGTCGAGTGAGTCGACGACCCGCACCGCCAGGCGCAGATCGAGAAACTCGGTCTCGTAGTGTGTGCGGCTGGCGCGCTTGGACGGCACACCGCCCAGGACCTGCGCGGCGACCTTGTCGGTGTAGAGCTCGACGCCCCTGCGATGAAGCTCGGCGGCGACGTCGGGCAGAAACGTGGCTGCCGCGTCGCGGTGCACGAGCAGCGTCTCGACGGCGTTGCACACGCCCGGGCGCTGCACCTTGGCGTTGAGCGCGATCCGCGTCGCCTTGTCGCGATCGGCGGCGGCGTCGACGTACAGGTGGCAGTTACCTCCCGCCGCCCAGATGACCGGGACTTCGGCGCGCTCGAGCACGTGCCGCCTGAGCTCCACGCCGCCGCGAGGGACGAGAACATCGACAGAGTCGCGCTGGCAGACGAGCTCATCGAGCTCGACGCGATCGGGGCTGAGAAAGGCGACCGCCTCACGCGGCAACCCGGCCTCGATCACCGCCCCCTGCACGACCTCGGCAAGGATGCGGGTCGAGTGCTTGGCGGCGGACCCGCCGTGCAGGACGACCGCGTTGCCGGTCTTGAGGCAGAGCGCGGCAGCGTCGACCGTGACGTCGGGCCGTGCCTCGTAGACCACGGCCACGACGCCGAGCGGCACGCGGACGCGGCGCAGGTCGATCCCGTTGGCGAGCTTCCAACCCTCGACGACCTGTCCGACGGGGTCGGGGAGCGCCGCGACGTCACGCACGGTCGCGACCATGTCGCGCACGCGGTCGTCGTCCAGGAGCAGCCGGTCGATGAGCGCGTGCGGAAGACGGTTCGCGCGCGCGAGCCGCACGTCTTCGTCGTTCTCGCGCTGGATCTCCGCGGCGCGTCGCTCCAGCGCCTCGGCGATCGCCTCGAGGGCCCCATCCTTGCGCTCGCGCGGCAGCCCGGCCAACACCCGCGCGGCCTGCCGCGCCGCGCGGCACACGTCCTGGACGCTCACCACACCTCCTCGCCGGCTCGTCCCGGCGACTGCCGGGGTACGTGCGTCAAGGGTACCATTCACTCGAAGGCCCGGCCGGTCACGCCGCGCCCGCCTCTACGCGAACTCCAGGACCGTCTCGCCGACCAGCACCGTGTCGCCGGGCAGCGCGCCGGCACGGCGTAGCGCCTGGTCGACACCGGCGCGGGCGATGACCTCCTGCAGGTACGCCACGGCCTCCTCGTTGTCGAGATCGGCTTTGGCGACCAGCTGCTCGAGCGCCGCCCCGCTGATCCTGAAGGCGTCTCCCTCGCGCGCCACCGTGAAGGCCTCGAGACGGTCTTGCCCGGGACGCAGCACGACCGGTTCACCCGCGGCCGTCAGGGCGCGGGCGGCGGCCGTCTCGGCCGCCCGCGTGCCGCGCATGAGGCACGCCAGTTCGGAGACGAGGCCGTCGAGACCCTCGCCGACCACCGCGGAGACGGTGACGACCGCGGCCGCCCAGTCGAGAGCGGCGACGGCGCCGCGCGCCTCCTCGACGACGCGGGCCTCGGCGACGTCCGTCTTGTTCAGGGCCACGATCGCCGGCCGCGCCGCCAGCCCCTCGCGAAAGGCGGCGAGCTCGACGCGCACGGTGCCGAGAGCCCGCAAGACGCCCTCCGCGCCCGCCGACACATCGGCCACGTAGACCAGCGCCGCCGTACGTTCGATGTGCGCGAGGAACCGGTCGCCGAGCCCGGCGCCGGCGCTCGCGCCCTCGATCAGCCCGGGGATATCGGCGAGCACCAGTGGCCCGTCTTCGTGCTCCAGCACTCCGAGGTTGGGTTCGATCGTCGTGAAGGGGTACGCGGCGATCCTCGGCCGCGCCCGAGTGAGCGCGGCGAGCAGCGACGACTTGCCCGCGTTGGCGAGACCCACGAGGCCGATGTCGGCGAGCAGCTTCAGCCTCAGGTCGAGCCACCGCTCCTCCCCCGGCAACCCGTGCTCGGCGAAGCGCGGCGCCTGGCGTGTAGAGCTCTTGAAGCAGGTGTTGCCGCGACCGCCCTCGCCGCCGCCGGCGACGATCAGGCGTTGCCCCTCGACCGTCAGGTCGCCGAGCAGCGCTCCGTCGTCGCCGCGCACCTCGGTGCCCACCGGTACGTCGACGAGCCGGTCCTTCCCCGCCGCCCCGTGGCGCTGCGCGCCCTGGCCGTGCCCGCCGGCGGCGGCGCGCACATGAGGCTTGCGGTGCAGCGCGGTGAGGTCGCGGACCTGTCTGGTGGCGACGAGCACGACGTCGCCGCCGCGCGCCCCGTCACCACCGTCCGGGCCGCCGCGCGGTACGTACTTCTCGCGCCTGAAGCTGACGCAGCCGTCGCCGCCGCGTCCGCCGCGCACGCAGATCCTGGCCCGGTCGGCGAGCATGAGTCGGAGAGACGGTCCGGCGGAAGCCGGACGGCGGTCAGGACTCGGGGGTGACCGTGACGAACCGGCCGGCCGCGCCCGAGCTGAAGCTCACGCGTCCGCCGACTTTGGCGAAGATGGTGTGGTCGACACCGATGCCGGCGCCCTCGCCGGCGCGGAACCTGGTGCCGCGCTGGCGCACGATGATCGATCCGGCCGGCACGACCTGCCCGGCGAACGCTTTGACGCCGAGGCGCTTGGCGTTGGAGTCGCGCCCGTTGCGGCTGGTGCCGGCGCCCTTCTTATGCGCCACCCTTGCTCTCCTTCTCGGCCTTGAGGGTGATCGATTCGATGGTAAGCCGCGAGAGACGACTGCGGTACCCGCGCGTCTTCTTGAACGTCGACTTGGGCTTGTACGTGCCCACGCGGATCTTGTCGCCGAGTACGTGGCCGGCGACCTTCGCCTTGACGGTGGCCTTGGCCCCGTCGTCGTAGGCGGCGCTGCCCGTGCGCACGGCGAGCACGTCGAGCGCGATCGTCTTGCCCTCGTCCGCGGCGACGCGGTCGACGACGATGGTCTCGCCCTTGCTGACCTTGAACTGCTGGCCGCCTACGCGCACGACGGCGTAGGCGACGTCGGTGTCCTTCATCCTGACTCCCGTCCAGACAACGGCCGTCGATGCTAACGGACGGCCGGGTCGAGTGTCAATTCGGCCTCACGAAGAGCCTCCACGCCCTCCGGTGAGCACGGCGCCGGCCCCGGTCCGCGAGGCGGCGCCGATGCGCACCTTGCGTCGCTGCCCGAGGAAGCCGCGCCCCCCTTCGACGATGACCATGTAGCCGTCGACGTACCCGACAGCGTCGCGAGGGCTGTACGTGAGAGCGTACTCCAGCTCGACCTCGACCTCCTGGCCCTCGCGCACCGGTATGCGCTGTGCCTGCACCTGCGCGACCGGCCCCTCGGCGAGGATGCGAAAGGCGTCCACGGCGACCGTCGACGATCCTTCGAGGAAGATGCGCCGCCCGGTCTCCTTCTCGAGCGCCTTGAGCCGGCCTCCCGTCGCAAGGCGCTCGGCGACCCCGGCGTTGACCTCGACAAGGCACGCCTTGGCTCCCGAGCGCTTCGACTGCACGCGCAGACGGCGCTCCACGTTCAACGCGACGGTCTCCTCCGAAAGCGTCCGGGCCTTGCCCTGACACGACGGGCAGGTACGCGTGAGGATCCCCCGCGCGCCGTCGGTCGTGTTCTGGCGCGTCATCTCGACCAGCCCCAGCGGCGAGAGCTCGACGACGTAGGTCTTGGTGCGGTCGGTGTCGAGCTCGGCCTCGAGGGTCGCGAGCACCGTCTCGCGGTTCTTCACACGCGCCATGTCGATGAAGTCGATGATGATGATGCCGCCGATGTCGCGCAGGCGGAGCTGGCGCACCACCTCGCGGGCGGCCTCGAGGTTGGTCCGCAAAATCGTGTCCTCGAGGCCGCGCCCGCTCGTGTAACGGCCGCTGTTCACGTCGATCACCGTGAGTGCCTCGGCGTGGTCGATGACGATGTTGCCGCCGCTGGGCAACGGGACGCGGCGCTCGAGGGCGCGGGAGATCTGCTGTTCGATGCCGTAGGCCTCGAACAAGGGCTCCGCGCCCGTGTGAAGCCGCACTCTCGAGACCAACTCGGGGGCCACTTTCTCGAGAAACGTGACGATCGCCTTGTGACGCTTCTCGTCGTCGACGATCACACTCTCGACCGATTCGTTGAAGAGGTCGCGCACCACCTCGAGCGAGATATCGACCTCCTTGTGGACGAGGCCCGGGATCGGCGCCGTCTCGGCCTTCTTCTTGAGGCGCGACCACAGACGCGAGAGAAAGCGCACGTCGCGCCGTATCGCCTCGAGGCCCTCGCCTTCGGCCGCCGTGCGTACGATGAGGCCGGCGTTCCTCACGCGCAGCTCCTTGCACAACTCGCGCAGGCGATCGCGCTCACCCTGCCCGAGTCGCCGCGAGACACCGACGCCGCTGCCTCCCGGCACGTAGACGACGTAGCGGCCGGCGAGCGAGATGTGCATCGTCAGGCGGGCGCCCTTGTGCCCCATGGGGTCCTTCATGACCTGCACGACGACGTCCTGACCCTGCTTGAGCACGTCGCCGATGCGACGCCCGCGGCGGCCGCCCTCGTCGGTGCGCACCTCGTCGACGTAGAGAAAGCCGTTCTTGTCGAGACCGAAGTCGACGAACGCCGCGTCGATGCCGGCGAGGACGTTCTCGACCTTGCCGCGATAGATGTCGCCGAGATACGAGCGCTTCTCGGGGCGCTCGAAGTAGATCTCCGCGAGGCGACCATCCTCGACGAGGGCGACGCGCAGTTCGCTCGGGTCCTCGGTGACCAGGATGAGCTTGCGCTTCGGCAGCTCGACGTTGACCTCGGGTCGACGGCCGGTCGTGAGCGCCGGGCCTTCGATGGCACTCGCGTCGGCGCCCGTGAGGTTCTCGGAGCGGACGATGGCGCGCGGCCGTCGGCGGTCGCGTCGCCGGCTCTTCACGGTCTCCTTGGCCACACCGGTGCCGGTCGCCTGACTGGCCTCGGGAGAGATCGCGATCGTCGCGTCCACGTCGCTGCCGGCGCCCGTCGCCGCCTGTGCCGCCTCAGCCTCCGCGCCGTCTCCGACGGCGGGCGCCGACTCGGCATCGGCCTCAGAGCCGGCGCTGTGCTTGCTGCGGCGGCCTCCGCGACGGCCGCGCCTCTTCCCCTCTGCTGTCCCGCCGGCCGCCCCGCGCTCCGGCGCGGACGATGGGCCTTCCGACACCGCAGCGGTCTCCACGGTCTGGGCGCCCTCGGCCGGCACGACGACCCCGCCGGCCGCAGCGGCCTTCCCGGCCTGCGCCTCGGCCGGCGTCGTCGGCTCGGCGGTCGCCTGCTTCCCCCGCCGTCGCCGCACTTTCGCGGCCTTCCCGGCGGTCGGCTGCGACGTCGGCTGCCCATCGTGCTTCGCGTCGCCCTCCCCGGAGACGCCCGAACCGCTTTCAGGCGCGCCCAGAGCGACCTCGACCCGTCCCGTGCCCTCAGGCTCGCTCGAAGCCGCGACCACGTCGACCTCGGCGCCAGGACGCTCCACAGCGCCACTCGGCTCGATCCCGTCCGCCGGCGACCTCGCGCCCGACGTTTCCCCCTCCGCGGCGGTGCTGTCGGCAGCAGCGACCGCCGCCGCGCGGCGCGCCTCACGGGCGCGCACGCGGCGGCCGCCGCGTGCGCCC
>CAZTMO010000113.1:0-6691 GCA_964615105.1 uncultured Thermoleophilia bacterium | reverse complement strand
GGCCCAGGCGGCGAGCGGCGCGAAGACCCACCAGCGCTCACCGGCGAACGGGCGCACCTGCTGGGCGAGGCCGATGGGCGACAACCACGAGAGCCACCAGGCGGACGACGTGTCGCCGACCGCGCGCAGGAGGTCCGCGGCGGCGAGCGCCGTCGCCGCGATGCCCACGGCGGTCCGGGCGCTGCCCGTGACCTGCGCCGCCACGGCGGCGCCCGCCGCGAGGACGATGCCCACGGCGGCCCAGCCGAGGCCGAAGGCGATGGAGCTGCCGGCCTCGAGGCCGGCGACGACGAGGCCGACGGCCGTCGCCAGCCCCAGCGAGAGGCTGGCCGCGACGGCGACGATGAGGGCGGCGGTCAGGGCCGCGAGGCGGCCGACCGCCGCCGCCCCGACGAGCTCGAGGCGCCCTTTCTCTTCTTCCGCGCGCGTGTGGCGGATCACGAGGACGAGCGTGAGCACGCCGACCATCGCGGTCCCCATCCCCGCCATCTTCCACAATGCCAGCGCGCCCAAGGACTCCGGGTCGAAGATGCGACCGTACAGGGCGACGAGCGACGGCGCGCCGTTGGCGCCTCGCGCGGCCACGACGCGCGAGGCGACCGTCGGGTACAACTCGACCGTCGCCGCCGTCGAGAAGGTGGCGACGGCGACGAAGACCACGACCCACGCCGGCAGCAGGATGCGGTCGCGACGGAACGCGAGGCGGACCAGGGCGCCGGTGCCGGCGAAGAGGTTCACGGGCGTGCGGATGCGCCGTCGCCGCCGGTCGCCGTTCCGCCCGCCGCCGTCCCGCCGGCGTCGCCGGCCGGCGCCGTCTCGTAATGGCGCAAGAAGAGCTCCTCGAGGGTCGGCGGCCGGCTCTCGAGCGTGACCACGCCGACCGCAGTCAGCGTCCGCAGGGCGTCGTCGAAGGCGCCGTGGTCGACCTCGAAGTGGACCCTGGTCCCCTCGACGCGCAGGTCGTGGACGCCGGGCAGCCGGTCGAGGCCGCGAGGCTCCGCCGCCAGCTCGGCGTTGACCGAAGTGCGCCGCAGGTGGCGGAGCTCGGCGAGCGTGCCCGTCTCGACCGTCCTTCCGCCGCGGATGATGCTCACACGGTCGCACACGGCCTCGACCTCGCTCAGGATGTGGCTCGAGAGCAGCACGGTCCGCTCCTCGTCGCGCATCTCGGCGACGCACTCCCTGAACGCCGCCTCCATGAGTGGGTCGAGGCCGGCCGTGGGTTCGTCGAGGATGAAGAGCTCGGCACGCGACGCGAGCGCCGCGATCAGCGCGACCTTCTGCCGGTTGCCCTTCGAGTACGCGCGGCCCTTCTTCGTCGGGTCGAGGTCGAAGCGCTCGAGCAGGGCGTCGCGCCGCGCGCGGTCGAGGTCGCCGCGCAGGCGGCCGAGCAGGTCGATGACCTCGCCGCCGGTGAGCGACGGCCACAGGGCTACGTCGCCGGGGACGTAGGCGAGCCGGCGATGCAGCTCGGGGCCCTCGCGCCACGGGTCGCCGTCGAACAGGCGCGCCCTGCCTGCGTCGGCGCGCAGCAGGCCCAGCAGGATGCGGATCGCGGTGGTCTTGCCGGCGCCGTTCGGGCCGAGCAGCCCGTGGACGTCGCCCTCGGCGACGTGCAGGTCGAGGCCGTCGAGCGCTCTGGTCCCGCCGAACCTCTTGTGCACGCCATCGAGCGCCAGCACATCACCCATCGCCTGCCGTCCCTTTTCGCCGCTCAGTCGTTCAGGCCGGCGTCGCTGTGGCTCGTGTCGACCCTCGCGCTCGCGGCCATGCTAGTCGCGGCTCCCGGGGTCGTCAAAGCCTGAGCGGGATGAGCCGCCGGCGAGGCGCTCCGCGCCGCCGGGCGGCTGATAATGTCCGCGTGACGTCGAGCGCGAGGCGCAGGCCGGCGGCGGCGACGCCGCGCAGAGGGGGGAGCGAGATGGACGAGCGGACGACGAAGCTCTTTCGCGAGCTGCTCGAGCCGATGCGCGTGCCGCCGGGCAAGAAGGTGGAGCTCGCGCGCGACTTCGACCCGGGCGCCGCGGCGAAGCTGGTCGAGAAGGACGACGCCGACGAGCTGCTCGCCCGCGGCGTCGAGCTCCTCGCCGAGTACCAGGCGCGGCTCGCGGCCCAGGACACTTACGGCCTGCTCGTCGTCATCCAGGCGATCGACGGCGGCGGCAAGGACGGCACGATCAAGCACGTCATGAGCGGCGTCAACCCGCAGGGCGTCCACGTCCACAGCTTCAAGACGCCCTCGGCCGAAGAGCTCGACCACGACTTCCTCTGGCGTTGCGCGCAGCGCCTGCCGGCGCGCGGCGACATCGCCATATTCAATCGCTCCCACTACGAGGAGGTGCTCGTCGTGCGTGTGCACCCGGAATACCTCGCCGGGCAGAAGCTGCCCGACGAGAGCGCCGGGGAAGGCATCTGGAAGCGAAGGTACCGCGAGATCAACGACTGGGAGCGCCACCTCGTCGAGAACGGCTTCCACATCGTCAAGCTGTTCCTCAACCTCTCGAAGGACGAGCAGCGGCGGCGCTTCATGGCGCGCATCGACGAGCCCGCCAAGAACTGGAAGTTCTCCGCCGCCGACGTGAAGGAGCGTGAGCGCTGGGACGAGTACGAGGAGGCGTTCTCGGCCATGCTCTCGCACACGAGCACGGAGTGGGCGCCGTGGCACGTCATCCCGGCCGACCACAAGTGGTTCGCGCGCCTCGCCGCCTCGGCGGCGATCGTGAGCGCTCTCGCCGAGATTGACCCGAAGTATCCGAAGGCGACGGACGAGGAGCGCGCGGCGCTGCGCGAGGCGCGGGCGGCGCTCGAGGCGGAAGGCCGGAAGACTAGACCAGGCGGTCGCCGGGCCTGAGGCCGGTCGCGGCGGCCCATTCGCCTGCGGCGAGCTTGCCGCCGCCCGCCGGCCTGACCCGCGCCACGCGGATGCGCCCGTCGGCGCAGGCCACCGTGATGTCACCGGCGGGGACGTCCGCGACCTCGACCACCTCGCCGGGCCTGCCGCCGAGCCCGGCGAGGTCACGGGCCGGCAGCGGCCGCGTGCCGAAGAGCTGTAGGGCCTGGCCGCCGAAGGTGGTCCAGGCCCCCGGCGCCGGGTCGCAGCCGCGGACCAGGTCGTGGACCTGCTTCCACGGCTTGCCCCAGTCGACGCGCGCGTTCTCGCGCTCGCAGGGCCCTTCGTACGTCGCCAGTGCCTCGTCCTGCCTGATGCGCGGCGCGGTGCCCTCCCTCACCATGTCGACGGCCTCGCAGAGCGCCTCGACGCCCATCGGGAAGAGGCGGTCGAAGTAGACGGAGCCGAGGGTGTCGTCCGGCCCGATCGGCGTCGTCTTCTGCAGGAGGACGTCGCCGGTGTCGAGCCCGTCGTCCGGCCAGAAGACCGAGAGTCCCGTCTCGGTCTCGCCCATGACGATCGGCCAGTTGATCGAGCTGCGCCCGCGGTGTCGCGGCAGCAGGGACGGGTGGTACTGGATCGTCCCGCGCGTGGGCACGTCGAGGAACGCCTTGGGGACGACGAGCGTGACGAAGGCCATCACCTGCAGGTCGGGGGACAGGGCGCGGAACTCGTCCTGCACGGCGGGGTCGCGATACGACTCCGGCTGGCGCACGGAGAGCCCGGCGGCAAGCGCCGCCTCCTTCAGAGGATCGGGCTTGCCGCCCGGCCTGTCGGGCGCGGCGTACACGGCGACGACGTCCTCGCCGCGCCCGAGGAGCGCCTCGAGCACCGCCTTGCCGAACGCCTGCTGCCCGTGCGCCACGATCCGCATGTCTACCCCCTTCTCGGACGGTCGGGGTCGCCTACCCGATCAGCTCCGCCAGCGACCGCGCGAGGACCAGGACTCCGAAGACCAGCAGCACGACGGCGACGACCACGGCGTTGTTGGCCACGAGCCACGCCTCCCACGAGGTGAGGGCGTCGCGCGCCCTCGCCCCGCCGGTGAGCGCGTAGACGATCGGCGCCGTCACCCCGACACTGCAGACGAGGACGAACACGGCGAGGACGACGGCCGTCTGGCCGGGCGGCAGGCCGAGCATCGCGACGCTCGTCATCGCGCCGACGACGAGCAGGAGGTTCTTCGGGTTGGCGCCGGCGAGCAGCGCGCCGAGGCCGAACGACTTGCCCGGGGAATACCCGGCGAGGGCCAGCATCCACCCCGGCGCCTCCGGCTCTGAGTCCTTCGCCGGCCGCTTCTCGAAGCTCCGGTAGGCGAGGAACAGCAGCCCGACGCCGAGCAGCGCCTTGACCGCCGACGCCCACCGCGCCGGACTGCCGCCCCCGGCGACGTCGCCACCGGCGGCGACGAGCAGCGTGACCGCTCCAACCGCGGCCAGCCCGAGCACCCAGCCGGCGAGAAAGGCGAGGCTGTTGGCCCGCGCACGCGGCGAGAACAGCAGCAGGACCACGGCCGCGATGGGCAGCGGCACGACGAGGATGCCGACGGCGATCGGGAGCACGCCCGCCAGCGCGTCAGCCATGGTCGTGACCACCTTGCTGTCCAAGGGTTCTGTCCACGTGACCTCCTCCGCGACGGTGGGCGCCATCTTCTCACACCTGGACACACGTCCTACGT
Organism: uncultured Thermoleophilia bacterium; assembly: GCA_964615105.1. Taxonomy (GTDB): domain Bacteria; phylum Actinomycetota; class Thermoleophilia; order UBA2241; family UBA2241; genus UBA2241. The sequence goes on along the minus strand of CAZTMO010000113.1, from coordinate 2,123 downwards.
CGGCCGGACCACTCTGGGCCGATACCGGGAGTGAAGGCTCCTCGCCGGCGTTCTCCACGGCGAACGGGGGAGCGGGCGCAGGGGCGGACGACCAAGCTGACGGAGGAACGGACGTGCAGGGCGACGGCTCGTACAGCCTCAAAGAGGTGATCGCGCTCGGGTTCGAGGCGAGCGCCGTCGGCCGCGACCGCGCCGTTTACTTCTGGCACCACCACTGGGGCGTCCGCATCGAGCGCCGCACGGGCAAGGCGCAGCTTCTCACCGACCCGTCGGCCCTGCCCGACCTGCCCTGGAAGCCGACGAGCGTCGGGGTCAGGGAGCTCGAGATCGCCGACGGCCTCAGGAGAGCCTGAAGCGGGCGACGGCCGCGGCGAAGAGCCCGGCCGACCAGGCGAGGGCGACGCCGAACGCGGGCAGCACGTCGCCCACCCCGAATCCCCGCACGACGATGCCGCGCAGCCCGTCGAGGATCCAGGCTGTGGGCAGCAGGTGTCCCACGGACTGAAAGCCCGGGCCGGTGACCTCAAGGGGGAACCAGGCGCCCGACAGCGCGGAGACGCCCATCGAGGTGATCACGATACCGGCCACCAGCGCCTGCTCGCTCGAGAACAGCGACGCGAGCAGCAGACCCAGCGCCGATGCCACCAGCGAGAGCGCGACCATCATCAGGACGAGCGCGGCCGGGTCGTTGAGGTAACCGACGCCGAAGAAGAGCTGGCCGACGCCGACCAGCAGGATCTGCTGCATGAAGGTGAGGACGAACATGCCGGCCATCTTCCCGGCGATCAGCTCCCAGCGCCGGAGGCGGGTCGTCATGAGTCGCCGGAGGGTGCCGTTCTTGCGCTCCATGATCACCGCCATGCCGGCCGTCATGAGGCTGAACATGATGAAGTTGACCATCATCCCGGGCGAGCTCAGCGTGAATCCCGAAGGGGTCTGGTCGGCGGCGCCGGCGTTCACTGCCTTGAGCATGACCGCCGGCTTCTCCATCGCCTGCGTGGCGATGGGACGGGCCCTCGCGAGGGCGCGCTCCTGCGTGCCGAAGGGGATTCTTCGGCCGGCGAGCGCCGCGTCGACGCCGACCTGCGCGGCGCGGTCGGCGGCGACCAGGGAGCCGGCCTTCGCCCTGATCTCGGCGGCGATGGCCTGGGCGCCCGACGACGCCTGATCGCTCACGACGACGAGCTCGGCGGGCTCACCGGCCTGCACGGCCGCCGAGAAGCCCTCGGGGATCAGCAGGCCGGCGGCGGCCCGCCCGTCGGCGATCCAGGGATCGAGATCGACGGCGCTCTTGGGTGCGACGCGCACCGCGTCGGACCCCTTGAGCGCCGCCACGAGCTGCCGCGACTGCTCGCCGCGATCGGCGTCGTGCACGGCGAGCGCCAACCGGTCGCTGCCGCGGCCGAACATCATGCCGAAGAAGGCCGTGAACGCGATCGGCATGACGATGATGAAGATCGCCGAGAGCCGGTCGCGGCGCGTCTCGAGCAGGTCCTTGCGGGCGAGCGTCCAGATGCGGCTCACGACGCTCGCCCTTCCGGGAGCCGGCGTTCCCTCGTCCCGCGGGACGACGCGTGCGGTAGGCGTTCAATGCTCACGCGTACCGCCTCCTGAAGCGCCATACGGCGACAGCGAAGAAGGCGGCGGCGAAGGCCAGGGGCACGATCAGGTCCGGCGCGACGCCGGACAGGTCCCCGCCGAGCATCGCGGCGATCCAGCCCTGCAACAGCGGCCCGTTCGGAGTGAGGCCCTGCATGGTCGCGTAGGTGCCGGTCGACGCCGCGGGGCCGGTGAAGTTGCCCCCGAGCAAGGCGAGGACGAGGTAGACGCCGGCGCCGATCGCTCCCGCCTGGCCCGGCGTCTTCACGACGCCCATGATCATCAGCGCGAGGCCGCTGGCCACCGCGACGGTCGACACGGCGAGGACTGCGACGACGTCCGGCCGTCCCCAGTCGATGCCGAAGAACATCGCCCCGCCGGCGAGCAGGACGGCGAGCTGCGCCGCGACGGTGAGAAAGGTGGAGGCGAACTTGCCGCCGAGGATCACGCCGGTGGGAGTCGGCGTCGTCATCATGCGCGGCAGGGTGCCGTCGTGATCCTCCGTGAGGATCGTGCGGGCGATG
>CAZTMO010000112.1:0-6786 GCA_964615105.1 uncultured Thermoleophilia bacterium | reverse complement strand
CGGCCTCGTGGGAGCACACCGACCCGTTCGCGCTCACGCTCGCGCCGACCGACGAGCAACTGGCGCGTGCCGAGCAGTTCGACGACGTCGGCGAGTTCGCGAGCGCGTACGCCGAAGCCTGGCGTCAGGTGAAGAGCGCCTGATGCTGATCCGAGGGGGGCGACGGGCACCTGGGCGGCACCGCCCTCGGCGCTCCGTCTCCGGCTCGGCGTCCATGCAGGTGGCGCATACAGGGGGACGTCCACCTCCACCGTGAGGCGAAGGCGCGTCGCGCTGCAGGATGATGGGTTCGCCGACACATGCCACCCCTGCGCCCGCGGCGCAAACTCGTGGATCACGGTGATACCGACGCTATTCCGGTGGGCCGCGACTGCTGACAGGCGCCCGACGGGATGGGCTCAAGCGAAGGGGAAGCGCATGCAGGACATGCAAGCGATCCGAAAAAGGGACGAAGCCGTCGCCTCCCGCGACGAAAAAGAGGTCGTCGGCCTGTGCCGCGAGATGCGGCGCGGCGGCATCAGCCGCCGGCAGTTCATCGAGCGGTCGCTCCTGCTCGGCCTCTCGGCGACCGCCGTCGGCGCCCTCGCCGGCGCCTGCGGCGAGGGCGGCACGGCCGGCGGTGCCGCCACCGTGCCGCCGATGGACGAGACGAAGCCGGCCGAGATCACCTTCTACAACTGGACCGACTACCTCGAGCCGACGATCAAGAAGGACTTCTTCAAGGCGACGGGCATCCAGGTCCGCGAGGTCTACTTCTCGAGCAACGAGGAGGTCCTCGCCAAGCTGCGCGCCGGGGCCAAGGGCTACGACGTCATCGTCCCGTCCGACTATATGGTCCACATCATGATCAAGAGCGGCCTGCTCGAGCCGCTGGACTTGAAGTACCTGCCGAACGTCGAGTTCATCGGCGAGAGGTTCATCGACCCGCCGTACGACGACCCGCGCGAGAACGGCGGCCTGCAGTACAGCGTGCCGTACTTCTACGGCACCACGGGCTACACGCAGCGCACCGACAAGGTCGCCGAGCCGCAGGCGGAGTGGGCGGCGCTCTGGGACGCGCGCTACAAGGGCAAGATCAACATGCTCGACGACGAGCGCGAGTGCCTCGCCGCGGCGCTCAAGCTGCTCGGCTACTCGCTGAACACGACCAGCCAGGACGAGCTCGACCAGGCGACGCAGAAGCTGATCGAGCAGAAGCCGCTCGTCGCCGTGTACGACTCGGTGAACATGAAGCGCGCGATCGTACAGGGGCAGTGGTTGGTCCACTGCTGGGACGGCGACGCGCTCATGGGTATCGACGCCCTCGGCGGCGACGCCAAGGCGAAGGAGCTGGTCGCGTACGTCCATCCCATGGAAGGCTTCATGGTCTGGGTCGATCCGCTGGTGGTCCCGGTGGGCAACAACAGCCGCTACGGTGCTCACCTCTGGATGGACTACCTGACGGACCCCAAGGTGGCGGGCAAGAACGCGAGCTGGACCTGGTACCTCTCCGCGGTCACCCCGGCGTCGTGGAAGTTCACCGACGAGTTCGCGCTCAGCTTGACGCCGACGGACGAGGAGCTGGCGCGTGCCGAGGTCGCCGGCGACGTGGGCGAGTTCGCGACGCAGTACTCCGAGGCGTGGCGCCAGGTCAAGAGCGCGTGAGTCGGGCCCGGGGCGCGGGACCACGGCGGCGGGAGCCGCCGCCGGCCGCCTTGGTCCCGCGTCCCGCTGCCGCTTGATTCGGTCCCGCGTCCGGCGCGGTCGCTCAGCGGCTGTGACGGATCTCCATGCCGTCGCCGTCCTGGACCACGTAGTCCTTGCCCTCGATGCGCGCTCTGGCGTGCTCACGAGCGGCGGCGAACGAGCCGAGGGCGACGAGGTCCTCGATCCGCACCACCTCGGCGCGGATGAAGCCCTGTTCGAGGTCGGAGTGGATGCGTCCGGCAGCCTGCTTCGCGGTCCAGCCGCGCGGCAACTGCCAGGCGCGCGACTCGCTGGAGCGGTGGTCGCCGGTGAAGAACGAGATGTAACCGAGGACGTCGTAGGCGGCGCGGACGAAGATGTCGAGGGCCCCGACCTCGAGCCCCAACTCGGCGCGGAACGCGGCCGCTTCGTCGGGCTCTAGGTCGGCGAGCTCGGCCTCGAGCCGCGCCGGCACGGCGACGACTTGGTCGCCGCGCGCCTGGGCCCACGCGACGAAGTCGCCGTGGGCCGTCAGCGCGTCGCTGGGCGCCTGCTCGTCGTCGGTGTTGAGCACGAAGAGCACCGGGCGGTCGCCGACGAGGGCGAGCTCGCGAAACAGCGGGAGTTCCTCCGGCGAGCGCTCGACGGCCCGCGCCAGCGTTCCCGCGCGCAGCGCCGCGAGCAGGCGCTCGACGGTCTCAAGCTCGCGCTGCATCGCCTTGTCGCCGCCACGTGCCGCCTTGACGGTCTTCTCACGACGGCGCTCGACGAGCTCGAGGTCGCTCAGCACGAGCTCGGTCTCGACGAGCTCGACGTCGGCGAGAGGGTCGACGGTGTCGCGCACATGCATCACGTCCGCGTTCGCGAACGTGCGCACCACGTGCGCGACCGCGTCGACCCCGCGGATGTCGGCGAGGAAGCGGTTGCCGAGGCCCTCGCCCCGGCTCGCGCCCTCGGCGAGACCTGCGATGTCGACGACGTCGATCGTCGCGTAGACTTTCTTCGGCGTCTCAAGCACCTCGTGCAGCCGGTCGAGCCGTGCGTCCGGCACCGCGACGACGCCGCGGTTCGATTCGGCCGACGTGTACGCGTACGCCGTCGCCGCCGCCTTCGCATGCGTCAGAGCGTTGAACAGGGTCGTCTTCCCCACGTTGGGGAGCCCCACGATCCCCAGCTTCACGTCACCCTCCCGCCGTCGTCACGTCATGCCGTCGCGCGCATCGCCGTCCGCAAGCGCCGCGCGGCCTTCGCTCGTCACTTCTTCGCCAACTTGCTGGTGAGCGCGACCTCGAGGATCGCGACGACATCGCGGAGCTGCTTTCGCGCCATACCCGGATGCTCCCGCTGCAGCGTCGCCATCGTGTCGTCCACGGTGTTCATCGGGTAGAACGACGCGCGCGCCGCGGTGAGGTCGTTCTTCGCCGCGACGAACCCGGCGACAGGGATGCCGCGGGCCGAGAACGGGATGTGGTCGCCGGCGACCTCGTACCCGACGCCTCGCGACACCGGCGGCGTGACCTGCAGCACGGTGTCGGTCGCGAGCTCGATGTCGAGCTGATCGGCGATCGTGAGCAGGTCGCCGAGCAGCCATGAGCCCTCGCCCTCCTCGCCGTACGCGTAGAGCGTCTCGCCGCCGGCGACGCCGTCCAGATTGATCATCCCGGCGACCGCGCGGCGCTCGTCGCCGCTCAGCGCCTTGAGGTAATGCTGCGACCCGAGCAGCCCAGGCTCTTCCGCGCCAAAGGCGACGAAGGCGATGGTGTAGGCGGTGCCGGCATCCTTGAGGCGGGCGGCGGTCTCGAGCAGCGCGCCGATACCCGAGGCGTTGTCGCTCGCCGCCGCCGATCCTTTGACGCCGTCCATGTGGGCGCCGACGACCAGCGTCTTGCCGGACTCGCCGGGCTTGACCACGATCACGTTCCCCGAGTGGAACGTCTCACCCTTCTCCTCGGCGATGAACTCCTGAAGGACGGGCTCGTAGTCGTACTGCTGAAAGACGTGAAAGACGAACTCGCGCGCCCGGATCTCGCCCCAACTGTCTGCCGGTCGCGGCCCGACGGTCTTGCTGAACTGGCCCATGATCGCGTAAGCGAGAGCGCCCGGGTCGGTGCTCGACGCGGCCTTGGAGGGCAGGCCGGTGTCGGCGCGCCGGCCGCAGGCGGGCGCGCCGCCGAGCAGGGCGACGGTGAGGAGTGCGACGAGGATCCGGCGCACGCGCGCAGGCACTCGGCCTCCAGGGTGGTTGCGGACCGGCGCGTCAGGGCGCGCCGCGGACGTCGCCATGGTACATCAGCGCGCTGCGCGGTTTCGGCGTCGCGCCTCGCAGGCAAGGGCACACGACGAGCCTGCCTTGGGTGTCCAGCTCAGAACGGCGCCGGCACGAGCCAGACGTACAGCGCCCCGAACGCAAGGCCGAGGAGCAGCCCGGCGACGACGTCGCCGACGTAGTGCACGCCGAGATACACGCGGGAGAACGCCAGCACCGCCGCCACGACGACCAGCAGCGGCAGCCACTGCGCGTAGAGCGTGCCGAGCGTCCAGCAAGCGGTGACCGACATGCTGGCATGTGACGACGGAAAGGATTTGCTCGCCGGGAGCGGGATCTGGTTCTGCAGGCTCGGGTCGGCCACGCTCGGCCGGCGTCGCCCGATGAAGAGCTTGATCACGTATCCGAGGAGCTCGACGGCGGTGACGGCGACGCTGACGTAGAGCAGCGTCGCCACGGGCCGCCGCCCCCCCGTCGCCAGCGGCAGCAGCGCGAGCGCGTACCAGAGCAGGCCGTAGTTGCCGGTGAGCGAGAAGACGCCGAGAGGCCGCGCCAGCCACGACGGGTGAGGCCAGTCGTCGGAGACCCGCCGCGAGAGGCGGCGGTCGGCGGCGTCGAGGCGGCCCAGCACCGGGTCGCGGCCGGTATCGCGAGAGGTGGGTCCGTCTGCGACAGCCATCGGGATCGGCGTCGAGTATACTATCCGCCGGCTCGCGCCCACCCCGACCCAGGACCGGCCCATGCGCTCGACCGTCATCGTCACCGCTCTCGGCCCGGACAGCCACGGTCTGCTCGCGAAGGTGGCGACGACCATCGCCGAGCAGAACGCCAACATCGACGACGTCAGCCAGACGGTGTCCAACGGCATGTTCACGATGATCATGTTCGTGTCGTTCGAGCAGAGCGAGACGACGATCGCGGAGCTCAAGGACGCGCTCGCCAGGACGGGGGAGGAGATCGGGCTGCAGATCCACGTGCAGCACGAGAACATCTTTCGCTTCATGCATCGCATCTAGGGCGCGCGCCGCAGGCACGCGCCCCTGACGTTCTCCGCTACATCCCAGGAGGCGACCCGTGGTCTTCATCACCGCGCAGGAGATCCTCGAGACCGTCCACATGATCCGGTCCGAGAACCTCGACGTGCGCGCCGTCACGATGGGGATCTCGCTCGACGACTGTGCCGAGCGTGACCCGCGGCGCACGGCCGAACGCGTGCACGCGAAGATCGTGCGCCGCGCGGGGCGCCTCGTCGCCGTCGCCGACGAGCTGCAGGAGAAGTACGGCGTGCCCATCGTCAACAAGCGCGTCTCGGTCACGCCCATCGCCGACGTCGCCGGCAACGACGACCCCACCGCCTACGTCGAGATCGCCCACGCGATGGACGCCGCCGCCGAGGAGATCGGGATCGACTTCATCGGCGGCTTCAGCGCCCTGGTGCAGAAGGGTTTCACCAGGAGCGACGCGGCGCTCATCGAGGCGATCCCCGAGGCGATCGGCGCGACGCGCCGGGTCTGCTCGTCGGTCAACGTCGCCTCGACGCGCGCCGGCATCAACATGGACGCCGTCGTACGCATGGCCGACGTCCTGCTCGCGGTCGCGAAGCGTACGGCCGACGACGACTCGATCGGCTGCGCCAAGATCGTCGTGTTCTGCAACGTACCCGAGGACAACCCGTTCATGGCCGGCGCCCTGCACGGCAGCGGCGAGCCCGAGGTCAGCGTGAACGTGGCCATCTCAGGGCCCGGTGTCGTGCGTACTGTGGTCGCGGCGCACCCGGAGGCCTCGCTCATCGAGCTCGCCGACCTGATCAAGCGGACGACGTTCAAGATCACCCGGGTCGGCGAGCTCGTCGCCCGTGAAGCCTCCGAGATGCTCGACGCTCAAATGGGCATCATCGACCTCTCGCTCGCACCCACGCCGGCGGTCGGCGACTCTATCGCCGAGATCCTCCAGGGCATGGGCCTCGAACAGCCCGGCGCTCCCGGTACCACGGCGGCGCTGGCGATGCTCAACGACGCCGTGAAGAAGGGCGGGACGATGGCCACGTCCTCCACCGGTGGGCTTTCCGGCGCATTCATCCCGGTGAGCGAGGACGCCGCCATGGCGCGCGCCGCCGCCGACGGCGTCCTCTCGATCGAGAAGCTCGAGGCGATGACCGCCGTCTGCTCGCTCGGCCTCGACATGATCGTCGTGCCCGGCGACACGCCGCGCAACGCGCTCGCCGGCGTGATCGCCGACGTGATGGCGATCGGCATGATCAACAGCAAGGCCACCGGCGCCCGTCTGATCCCGGCGTACGGCAAGAAGGTCGGCGACTGGGTCAGCTTGGGCGGTCTCTTCGGCGAAGGGCCGGTGATGGCGGTGAGCACGTCGGGCAACGACGCCTTCGTCGCGCGCGGAGGACGCATACCCGCGCCTCTTCAGGGACTGACGAACTAGACAATCAGAACCGCGGCGCGTGGGCGCGACGGCGCGCGCCGCTCAGGCCTGCAGGCCTCGCATCATGTGGCGGATCTCGCGGGCCGTGTCTTCCCGGCCGAGCGCGCGGCAGATCTTCTCCGCCTCGGTGAGCTGGAGGACCGCGTCGAGGTTCTGACCCTGCTCGCGGAACTGGGTGGCCTGGTCGATCTCGAAGGTCACGAGGTCGGTGAGCATGCGCCTGATCTCGGGGTCGTCGAGATCGACCATCTTGGTACTTGTGGTGACGATGATGCTCGAGAGGGGCACGAGCCTGTCCGGCGCCGCCGGCCTTCGGGGCGCCGGTGTGTCGGTCGGCGGCGTCTCGTCCGCCACCGGTTTCCGCTCTGCGAGCAGCGCCGCCTCTGCGGCGGTCGTCAACTCCGCCGCCGTCTTCG
>CAZTMO010000111.1:0-6797 GCA_964615105.1 uncultured Thermoleophilia bacterium | reverse complement strand
GCGGCGACGGCGTCCTCAGCGAGGTCGTCAACGGGATGCTCGCGACCGGAGAACCGGCGTCGCTGCTGCCGCCGCTGGGCGTCGTCCCGGCCGGTACCGGCGGAGACTACGGCCACTCGCTCGGCATCGCCGCGGAGCGGCGCGCCTACCTCGACGTCGTCACGGCCGGCCGCGTGCGCCTCGTCGACGTCGGGCGCGCCCGCTTCGTGTCGAACGACGGCCGCAGCGTGTCGCGCTCTTTCGTCAACGTGCTCTCGGCCGGTATCGGCGGCTTCGTCGACCGCTACACGGCGGCGATGCCGCCGGCGGTGCCGGGACGCCTCGCCTACGGGCTCGCGACCGTCGCCGCCGTCGCCGCCTGCCGGCGGCGGCGGATCCTCTGCCGCGCCGCTCTCGCCGACGGCTCGGTCCTCGAACGCGTCCTCGACACCTACGCCGTCGTCGTGGCCAACGGGCACACGTTCGGTGGCGGCATGCGCGTCGCCCCCGCGGCGCGCGTCGACGACGGCTTGCTCGACGTCGTCCTCGTCGAGACGCCCACCAAGCTCACGATGCTGCGCCACTTCCTCAGCATCTACCGCGGCGAGCACCTCACGAAGCCGGGCGTGTCGACCTTCCAATGTACGCGGATCGAGCTGACGGCAGCCGGCATCCACGCCGGGAGTAGGCCCCGCGGACACAGCCCCGGGGAGCGGACGACGCGGTCCGCCACACGGCGCCGCGGCGACCTCTTTCCGCTCGACGTCGACGGCGACGCCCTTGGAGACCTCCCGCTGACCGTCGAGGTCGTCCCCTCGCGCCTGCGCGTCCTCGCCTGAATGTCCACCGCTCGCCGGCCGGACTGTGACCACCCTCCTGGGGGTCGCTCGGCCTGGACTACTTCTTCGGTTCGACCCAGCGCGGCGGGCCGCCCTGCCTGCCCTTGGGGCGCTCGAAGTGGCCCGGGCTCATCTCGGTGCGGTGACCCATGAACGAGATCGAGCCGAAGGCCTGTGCGACGTCGCGCCCGCCGCAGGCCGGGCACACGGCCCTCTCCTCGCGCTCGGCGATCGGGCAGACCACCTCGAACGCCTCGCCGCATGTCGCGCAACGATACTCGTAGGTCGGCACGCAGGCCTCCGTCGTGTCGGGGCCGGCCACGGCCCCGCAACCGCGGGCCGGCCGTGGCGATCGTCACCCTGAGGTTCTCCAGAACGTGGAAACACTATTCACCCGCTCTTCCCTGCGCCACCCTGTCAACCCTGACCGGAGGGCGCCTCCTGTCCGCAGGGCACCCGGCACTGGTTTCGCCGTACACGTGGCGGACCGCGGCCGCTGTCTGGTCCTTTGCCTGACGGGCCCTGGAGCGAGGTTTGGTCCTCGCTCCGGCGGGCAACTCGAAGAGACCGGCAGATCGCAAGAGGAGGTCCCCCGATGGCCACCATCGTCGAGACAGTCGACGTGGGTGTGCCCGTCGGTGCGGCGCGCACCGCGTGGAACACGTACGTGACGGCGATGATCGTCGGCTCGGGCGGCCGGCTCGCGCCCTTGGGCCCGGCAGTGCCGTGGCGACGCAAAGTCCGTGAGGCCGAGGACGGCGCCGTGCAGTTCGCCATGGTCAGTTCCAACGTCACCCATGTGACGGTGGCACTCGACTTCGAGTCCGAGGGTGCGGACGAGCGTGAGACGAAGCGCGCCGAGGACCTGCGCCGCCAGATCGGCGCCGACCTGCACCGCTTCAGGCTGTTCGCCGAGGGCCGCGAGGCGCGCCTTCGCCGAACGGGCTGAGGCGCGTCTGCGCTAGACCGGCTGAGGCGCACTCCTACACCGACGACGGACGTGACACGCCCAGGCGCGGCGCCCGCGCCTGCGGGCGCCGCGCCCGTGTCGCCTGCAGGGGCGCGCCCGCCCCCTGACGAACCTGACATCCAGGAGCTGCCGCGCCGGCGCTCGCCGGGCAGCGGATGGACGCGCGAACCAGGAGGTCGGGATGGCCCCGTCACGCACGCAAGCCGCGGCGATCACGGATCCGGCGAGGCCCGGCGTTCTCGGCTGGTCGTCCCGACTCCGCCTCGGGACGGTCCTCGCCTGTGCTCTCGGCCTGCTCCTCTCGTCCGTACTGCTGACGGCCCCGGTGGCCAACGGCCTCTCCCCCACATCGGGAGACCGCCTATGGATGTACTTGCTGGACGGCGCCGGGCACGGCTACGACGCCATCACCAATGTGGCCGCGGCCCGCGACGGCTCACTCTACGCCGCCGGCATCGCGAACGACGATGGGGCTGGCGGCGCCGACATCCTGCTCGTCAAGAACACACCCAGCGGCCTCAACAACGGTTGGACGCTTGAGTGGGACAGCCCTACGGCCGACGCCGACCAAGCCGTCGATCTCGCGGTCGACGGCGCCGGCAACGTGATCGTCGTGGGATCGTCGTTCAGCGTGGCCAAGCGACAATGCTGGATCGTGATGAAGTACTCGCCCGCCCGTGACCTGCTCTGGCGGAAGTACTGGGGAAGCAGCGACGCGGACGTACCGGTCGCGGCCGTGATGGACGCGGCGGGCAGCGTGTGTGTCTGCGGTGCCGCCGATGCCTCGACCGCCGGCTCCACGTGGAAGGTCGTCAAGTTCCGCGCCGGCAACGGCTCGGTCGCATGGAGCTACACCTACAGGGGCCCTGGGGCCGACACCTCCGCTGACACACCCCTCGCCATGGACATCGATGCCTCCGGCAACCTCTACGTCAGCGGCTGCAGCCGCAGCAAAGCCGGTGACCGCGACATCGTCGTGGTCAGGATCTCGCCCAAAGGCAAGCGCATCTGGACGCGGCGCATCGACGGCCCTTCCCACCTCGACGATGAAGGTGTCGCCCTGGTCGCCATCCCGAAAGGTGGCGCGTATGTGGCCGCGCACTCGTGGACCGGTGTCACACGGAGCCGATTGCTGCTCGTCCGGATCTCCGCAGCAGGACGCTGCACGTGGCCGGGCAAATGGAAGCGCTGGAACGACGCCAAGGTACTCGGGCGCACAAGCGTCGAGGGGATCGACATGGACGCAGCGGGCAACGTCTACGTGGCCGGGTACAGCCGGAATCCCCTGACGACAGACTCGCGTGCGTTCGTGCAGAAGCGTGCTCCGAACGGCCGCCTGCGCTGGGTACGGTACCACCGGCCGCCGGGGATCGAGCGGAGCGCTTATTACGCCCTCGTCGCGAGCTCCGCCGGACGCGTGTGGGTGGGCGGATCTGCTCTCACGAGCACCGGCCGAGGAGAGTGGCTTGTGGCGCGTTACGAGACCGACGGCAGGCGCGTATGGACCGCCGGCGACAGCTCGCCCGCGACCCGCGCCGGTCGCGTGACGGCGATCACGCTCGCCGGGACGAAGACGTTGTTCGTCGGCGGCGTCGTCGAGACGACCGCAAGCATCGACGCCGCCATGGCGAAGTACCTGCGCTGAGGGCACGGCGGCGCCGCCGGTCGGTCAGCGGGGCGGCGACGCAAGGCCCGGCAGCGGCCCGAAAGGCACGCTCGTCACGCGCTGAGCCTCTCAGGCCTCGTGGACGCTGAGGCGGTGCGTCAGAACAGGTCGGTCTCGACCACCTCGACGCGCTGTGCCTCGTCGATGCGCTCAGGACAGTCGGCGGCGGTGAGCTCGCAGAAACGGCACTCGGCGACGCTGGGGACCCGGGGCGGAGGCTCGGGGCCCCCGACGCGCTCGATGGTCGCGCGGATGAGGCCCCTCATCTGGTCGTCGAGCTTCGCGGCGGCGATGGGCAGCCGCCCGTCGCGGTACTGCACCTCGCCCGCCAGCGTGACGCCCTTGCACGACGGGTGCGTCAGCGGCAGCACGAGCATGTAGGTGAGGACCTGGAACGCGTCGGAGTCGCGGCGCTGCCCCGACTTGCAGTCGACGACCAGCCCTTCGCCGTCGCGCAGCGCCACGAGGTCGGCCACACCGCCCAGGGTCGCCGCGCGGCCCTTGAGGCTGAACTTGTTCTGCTCTTCGACGAACACCGTGTGGCCCTCGCCGCGCAGCTCGTCGGCGCGTGCGCGCACCATCTCGCCGTGGGCCGCCTTCCAGGCGGCGAGGTCGAAGTCGGAAGGCGTCTTCTCGTAGCCCTTGTAGTGGGCGCGGAACCAGGCCGACCACTCGCAGTGCCTGTCGGCGGCCATGAGCCCGGTGATCCACGTCACCCAGATGTACGAGCCGTCTCTCGGTACAGTCATTGTGCCCCCGTGCAGTCGTTCACCCGCGCGGTCGCGGACCGGCGCGGTCGATCCCCAAGCCACACGAGGATACACGCGCGGGGGGACGGAGGAACGGGCGCGGTGGCCACCAGCGGGCGGGCGCGGGGGAACGGAGGAAGGGGCGCGGCGCCCGCCCGCGGGCGGGCGCCGCGCCCCTTCGCAGCGGGTTCGCCTCAGCCCGCCGCGCCCTCCTTTGGCTTGGCGAAGGCGCGGCTCGCCTCCGCCAGGGCCGCGAGCCGGTCGGCGACCATGCGGTTGATCGTCCCCTCAGGGTAGCGTCCCTCGGCGTCGCGCACGCCCGCGGCCACGCCGGTGAGGACCTCGATGCCTTCGTCGACCGTCGCGACCGGGTAGACGCCGAACTTCCCGGCCGCCGCCGCCTCCACCACATCCTGTCGCAACATCAGATGTTTGACGTTGGCCTTGGGGATGAGCACGCCCTGCTCGCCCGTCAGGCCGCGCGCCGCGCAGAGGTCGAAGAAGCCCTCGATCTTCTCGTTGACGCCGCCGATGGCCTGCACCTCGCCGGACTGGTTGACCGACCCCGTGACCGCCAACGACTGCCTGATCGGCACCCCCGAGATCGCCGAGAGGAGGGCGTACAGCTCTGCCGACGAGGCGCTGTCGCCGTCCACCCCACCGTACGACTGCTCGAAGACGAGGCTAGCGCCGAGCGACAGCGGGTGCTCCAGCGCGTAGCGGCCGCGCAGGAAGCCCGAGAGGATGAGCACGCCCTTGGAGTGCAGCGGTCCGCCGAGCTCGACCTCGCGCTCGATGTCGACGACCTCGCCCTTGCCGAGGTGAGCGCGAGCGGTGATGCGGCTCGGACGGCCGAAGCTGAAGGTGCCGAGCGAGAGCACGGAGAGCCCGTTCACCTGGCCCACCTCGGCGCCCGCCGTGTCGACGAGGATCGTCTCGCGCACCATCTCGTCGCGCATCCGGGCGCGCACACGGTCCGAGCGGTAGACCTGCGCGTCGATCGCCTGCTGGACGTGCGCGGCGCTCACCAGCTCCGCCGGTTCGCGCCGCGCGTAATGGTCGGCCTCTTGCAGCAGGTCGACGACCGCGCGCATCTGCGCCGTGACGCGCTCGGCGTCGCCGGTGAGGCGCGCCCCGTGCTCGATCACCCGGCAGACCGCCGCCCGCTCGAACGGCAGCAGTCCATCGCGTCGCGCCATGGTCGCGATGAGGCGCGCGTAGCTCGCCGTCGTCTCATCGTCGCGCACGAACTCGTCGTCGAAGTCGGCGGCGATCTTGAAGTGCTCGTTGAAGTCCGGGTCGCCCTGGGCCAGCAGGTAGTACAACTGGCGGTCGCCCATGAGGATCACCTTGACGTCCAGGGGGATAGGCTCGGGCTCGAGCGACACGGTGCTCGCGTAGCCGAGCGACTGCAACGGCGACTCGATCCGGATCTGGCGGAACTGCAGGGCCCGCTTGAGGGCCTCCCACGCCATCGGGCTGGCGAGCACCTTGAGCGCATCGAGGATCAGGTAGCCGCCGTTGGCACGGTGCAGGACGCCGGGCTTGATGAGCGTGAAGTCGGTGAGGAGCACGCCCATCATCGGCGTCTGCTCGACCCGGCCGACGAGGTTCACGTACGTGGGGTTGCTCTCATAGACGACGGGGGCGCCGCTGGCGTCGCCCGAGTCGACGATCACGTTGACCTCGTAGCGGCGCAGGGTGTGCGCGCGGCCGAGGGCGCCGGCGATCGCCAGCTCCGCGGAGCCTCCGCCCTCGGCCCGCTGCTCCCCGTCTTCGAGAAAGGCGCTGAGGTCCTCGGGGACGCTCGTCCGCACCGCGTCGAGGTAGGCGACGACGCCGGGCAGTCCCTCGTACCTGGCGACGACGTCGTCGATCACATCACCGGCGACCAGCGCGGCGACCTCCTCGTTGAGCTTGCGCGCCCGCTCCGCGAACTCGCGCTTCCAGCGCGGCACGCGCAACATCACCTTGTGGAGCTCGCCCTGCAGGGCCTCCATCTCGCTCTCGAGACGCTTGCGCTCCTCCTCGGGCAGCGCCTTGAACTCCTCTGGCGGCATGACCTCGTCGCCCTTGCGCGGGGCGACACCGAAGCCGGACGGCGTGCTCACCAGCGCGAGCCCGTGCCCCCGGGCGCGCTCCTGCAGCTCCTCGAGGCTCGTCTTCTGGCGCGCCTCGAACTCCTCCTCAAGGGCGCGCCGGCGGGCGGCGACCTCGTCGCTCTCGAAAGCCGACGAAAGCCCGGCGCGGAGTCCCTCGACCAGGCGCTTCATGTCGGCCTGCAGCTCCTTGCCCTTGCCAGCCGGAAGGCGGAGGGCGAGCGGCATCGAGGGCTTCTCGAAGTCGTAGACGTAGCACCAGTCGTCCGGCGGCGGCTGGGCGGCGGCGCGCTGCTCGACGAACTGCTTGACGAGCGTGTACTTGCCCGTGCCGCTGGGTCCGAGGGCGAAGATGTTGTAGCCCGCGTGGTCCGTCGTCACGCCCAGCTCGATCGCCGCGACGGGCCTCTCCTGGTGGACGAACCCCTCGCCGTCCTCGAGGTCGTCCGTCGTGGCGAAGTCGAGGTGGTCCAGCGTGCAGTGCGTGAGGAGCGC
>CAZTMO010000110.1:0-6798 GCA_964615105.1 uncultured Thermoleophilia bacterium | reverse complement strand
CCCCAGCCAGCGCACGGCGTCCTTGGCGTGGTACGTGATGATCAGGTCGGCGCCGGCGCGTTTGATCCCCGTCAGAGCCTCCATCACGGCGCGCTCCTCGTCGAGCCAGCCGTTAGCCGCGGCCGCCTTGAGCATCGCGTACTCGCCGCTCACGTTGTAGGCGGCGAGCGGGAACTTGGTGTCCTGCTTGATGGCGTGGACGACGTCGAGGTACGGGAGCGCCGGCTTCACCATGATGATGTCGGCGCCCTCCTCGATGTCGAGCAGGGACTCGCGCACGGCCTCCTCGCCGTTCGGCGGGTCCATCTGGTAGGTCTTGCGGTCGCCGAACGCGGGCGCCGATTCGGCTGCCTCGCGGAACGGTCCGTAGAAGGCCGAGGCGAACTTGGCGGAGTAGGCCATGATCGCCGTGTCGTAGAGGCCCTCGTCGTCGAGCGAGTTGCGGATCGCGGCGACGCGGCCGTCCATCATGTCGGAGGGGGCGACGATGTCGGCGCCCGCCTCGGCGTGCGTGACGGCCATCTTGGCGAGCAACTCGAGCGTGACGTCGTTGAGCACCTCGCCGTCCTGCACGACCCCGCAATGACCGTGGTCCATGTACTCGCAGAGGCAGACGTCGGTGATCACGAGCAGGTCGGGGAACTCGTCCTTGATCGCGCGCACGGCGAGCTGGACGACGCCCTCGGGGTCGTAGGCCGAGGTCGCCGCCGGGTCCTTGTGCGCGGGGATGCCGAACAACAGGACGGCGGGAATGCCGAGCTCGGCCACCTCGCGCACTTCGGGCAGGAGGTTGCCGATCGAAAGCTGGTGGCACCCCGGCATGGAGCCGATCGGATTCTTCACGTTCTCGCCGGCGATGACGAACAGCGGGTAGATGAGATCGTCGACGGACAGGGTCGTCTCGCGCAGCATCCGCCGGATCGCCGGGGTGCGGCGCAGGCGTCGCATGCGGTAGCTCGGGTAGTACATGATTCGCTTCCTTTCGGCCGGAACGGCCGTGTCATCTTCTACCGGAGGCGCGCGCGTGACAAGTCGCCCCGGCGCGAGCCGAACAGACGAAAGAGCGGAGGCGCAGAAGCGCCGTCACGCTCAGGGCGCGGCGAGATCCAGCGCGCGCGCCACCACCGCCAATACCGAGTCGCGGTCGCGGAGCTGACACGACACGATGGGGACGTTGCCATTAAGGCCGAGGGTCTTGACGACCTGCGCCGGCGAGACGGTCTCGTCGCCCATCGACACGTACGTGGCGAGGACGGTCGGCACGTCACCGAGTCCGCGCACGAAGTCGAGATCGCGACGCGTCGCGCGCAGGCTGTCGACGTCGTTGGCGTTGGCGAGGATCACGAACGCCGAGCTCTCTTCGCCGAGGCGCCTCCAGACCTGCTCGGGCGACGAGGCGCTGGCCGTGAACACCAGCGCCTCGTCCTCGCCGCCGGTCGCGTGCTCGTCGGTCACGCCCGCGTCAGTCGGGGAAGGTCGCGTGACCATCCCGACGATCATCGGGATCTCGACCTCCGTGTCGTCGATGATCTCGACACGGAGCTGCTTGGTGACGTTCGCGTCGGTGAGCGTCGTCAGGAAGACCTCGTTGTAGAGGTCGATCGGCCCGCGGACGGCGACGGTCAAGCCATGACCGATGGTGTCGATCACCGCGTCGCTCACGGTGATCAGACCACTTGAGAAGAGGCTGTAGATCACCTTGGCGCCGCGGAAACGGTCTAGGCCACAGGCGCTGAGGACGGTGTTGATGTCGGCGCGCCCGTCGACGTGCACGATCACGCGCCACTCCTCGGCCGTGAACGTGACCTCGCCGCGCTCGTCGACGCGGGCGTCGTAGGCGAGGTGGGGGATGCGCTCGAGCGAGCCCAACTGCTCGAAGATGAGATCCCACTCGTCGATGCGCCGGCAGCCCTCCATGATCACGTTCTCGACGTTCATCTCGACGAGGATGTCCTGATCGGTCGCGACCACGTCGGCGGTGAACTCGAACTCGCCGTCCGGCCACGCGAAGAAGTCGAAGGCGGCGTCCTGGATCTGCTCGCGGACGACGGCCTCGAGACCCTCGCGGTCGACGAAGCCCAGCTCCAGCAGGATGGCGCCGATGCGGGCGGCCTCCGGCGTCTTCTTCTGCTTGGCGAGCGCCTGCTTGAGCTGGGCCGGCGTGATGCTCCCGGCGTTGACGAGGCGCTCGCCCAGAGGGAGGGACTGCGGGACCGTGAAAGCGTAGTGGATGAGGCCGTCCCTGAAGAAGACCCTGCCCCATTCCTTGTCGCGACGGATCGTGAGCGCGCCCGTCTTGGCACTCATCTTCACGAGCTGGAAGATGTTCGGCAGGCTGAACTCCTTGAGGCTGCCCTGAAGGAGCAAGTCTCACCTTTCCTTTGACGTGCGTGAGCCGGCCGCGCCGGCCGCCGCGGGACCGCGGCGCGAATGCCGGCGCCACTCGTCATCATCGGAACCCGGGGGTGTTTCCTGTAGTGCCTGCGTGGCGCTCTCGCCGCTGTCCAGTACGCGCTCCGGCTCGGGGTCGTCGGGAAGGCACGCCGGCGCCGCGCAGGTCCCGGATTCCACCCGACGGCGGCGCAGCGCCCAGTACGCGCCCGCGGCGGTGGCCAGGGTGGCGACGCCACCCGCCGCCACCGCCCACTGCACGCCGACGGCGCGCGCGACCAGTCCGGTGAGCGGGCCGCCGATCGGCGTGCTGCCGAAGAAGACGATCGCCCACAGCGACATCACCCGCCCGCGCATGGCGTCGTCGGCGTTCAGTTGCAGAAGCGAGTTGGTCGTGTTGACGAACAACACCCCGGTGGCGCCGAGCGGCACGAGGACGACCAGGGCCCACGCGTACTCGGGCGCCGCCGCGAGGGCGATGCTGCAGACGCCGAAGGCGAAGGTGCTGGCGACGAGGAGGCGGCGCGAGGGGCGCGCCCGGCTGGCCATGAACAGGGCGCCCGCGAGGGCGCCGATACCCATGGCCGAGAACGTCGCGCCGTACGCGCCGCCGCCCCGCCCGTACACCACGCGCGCCAGCAACGGCAGCACGACGGAGAAGTTGTAGGCAAGCGTGCTCACGACGGCCATCATCAGGAGCGGCACGCGCAGCGCCGGTGTACGCCACGTGTAGCGCAGGCCCTCGCGGATCTGCCCCGGCCGCCGCTCGGCGCGCTTCGCCGTGAACAGCTCCGCCCGCCGCATCAGGAGCAGCGCGCCGATCACGGCCGCGAACGAGGCGCCGTTGAAGAGAAAGCAGACCGCAACGCCGGCGGAGGCGATCAGCACGCCGCCGATCGCCGGACCGATGATGCGTGAGGAGTTGACCACCACGGCGTTGAGCGCCACGGCGTTGTTGAGGTCGCCCGGACCGGCCATCTCGTACACGAAGCTCTGCCGGGCCGGCATGTCCACGGCAGTGACGATCCCGGTCAGGCCGGCAAGGACCCAGACGATCCACACGGTCACGACATCGGTGAGCGTCAGGACGCCGAGAACGAGCGCGAGAACGGCCATGCCCGACTGGGTGAGGACCAGAAGGCGACGCTTGTCGTGACGGTCGGCCAGCGCCCCGGCCCACGCTCCCAGAAAGAGGATGGGCCCGAACTGCAGGGCCACGGTGACCCCGAGGTCGACGCTGCCGCCGCCGAGGTCGAGGACCAGCCAGCTCTGCGCCACCGACTGCATCCACGTGCCGCTTATGCTCACGACCTGGCTGACGAAGAACAGGCGGAAGTTGTAGAGACGAAGCGCGCTGAACGTGCGACGCGCGAGGTCGATGGCGCCGGTCATCGAAGCGGCTCCGGCTCGGTCGGGGAGCCCGAAGGACGACCGCCGGGTGGATTCGCGTCGCCAGTCAGGGCCGCGGCCTCGCCGCACGGGACGGCTGTCGCCGCCGCCCCGAGCGACCGCTGGGGCAACCAGGCTCCGAGGCCGGCCGCGCAGAGCGCCAGCGGCGCGACGGCGAGGAGCACGGCGCCGGCTCCCGCACGGTCACCGAGCAGCCCGAGCGCCGCGACGATCGACCCCGCTATCCCGCTGGTCATCCCGATGGTCATCCCGGTGGCCAGACCCATGTGGACCGGGACGTACTCTTGCGCAAGCACCAGCGTGACGCTGAGATACGCGCTCATGGCGATCCCGACCACCACGACCGCTGCCAGCATGGCACCGTAGCCGAGTGCGGGAAGCAGCAGAATGACGGGGAACAGCACGAGTTGCGGGGCGACAAGCGAGAACCGCCGCCCGTGACGGTCGGCGGCGAGGCCGCCGAGCAGCGTGCCCACGGCTCCCGCGGCGAGCAGCACGCTGGTGACGACGTTGCTCGCCGCGGGACTCACGTCACGTGTCTCGACGAGAAACAGCGGCACATAGGTGATCAACGCGGTCGCCGTCGCGCCGGCCACGCAAGTGAAGGCGAGGAGGCGTACGAACGCTCCCCACTGCGCGACTCCCCCTGCCGCACGCCGCGCCGCGGCGGCGACGCTCAGCGGTCGCTGACGCCGGCCTAACGTGACGAGCACCGCGGCGGCGGCGGCGAACGGGACCAGAGGGACGACGAGCGTGCCGCGCATGCCGAGGGGTCCGAGCGTGGCCGCCACGGCGAGCGGCCCCAGCGCGTACCCTGCGCTGCCGCCGAGGGAGAACACACCCATGTCGGCGTTGACCCTGCCCCCCGAGACGCGGCGTGCCCACCGCGCTCCTTCCGGGTGATAGGCGGCCGAACCTGCACTGCACAAGGCGGCGGCGGCGAGGGTCATGGCGAAGCTCTCCACGAAACCCACCGCCGCCACGCCGAGCCCCGCGAGGGCAAGCCCGCCGGGCATCAACCAGAAGCCGCCGCGCCGGTCCCCGAGCGCGCCGAAAAGCGGTTGGAACACAGCGGCGGCGACGCTCGCCGTCAACGCGAACACGCCGACCGCCGCATAGCTGTAGTGCCGCTCCACGACGAGGAAGGGCAGGAGCGCCCACAGCGCCGACGAGCTGAAATCGGCCGAACCGTGTCCGACCGACAGGGCGAACAGCGGGGGTCGCGAGGTCGGCGAAGGCGCCGTGCCCTTGCTCATCTGTCGACCGCGCCCTGCATCGCCGCCCCCGACTCTAGCACCACCGGCAAGGGCTCTCCGCCCAGCGCCGAGACCAAGGGCGACGCCTCACGCGTGAAGCTGTTCAGATCCCTCAATCGCCGGGCTCTGCGGGATAGAGCCGGTCGTGGTAGTAGCTGTCGGCGAGGTACACCGCCGCCAGCGGGTTATGGCCCAGCACCCGGTCCTTGACGGCCAGTACGGTGACCGGCGCAGCGGAGTGCCGCATGAACAGGCTGTCGTGGCCGACGCAGAGCCCCAGGATCAAGTTGAGCTCGGTGCCCGCGCGCCGCAACGCCCGCGCCTGGCCGATCGGGTTGCACATGCCCTCGAACACCCCCGGGGTCACCTTGTCGTCATCGGTCAGACCCAGCTCCTCCTTTGGCAGAGCCGCGTTCTTGCACACGACCGAGTCGACTCCGAGCCCGCGGGCTCGGAGGATACGGCTCACGACCCGCGCCTCTCGCTGCAGCCCGATGCAGAAGGCGAGGCCGAGACGCGTGAACCCGCAGCGCGCGGCGAAGTCGACGATCTCCTCGATGCGCGTCAGGCGACAGTAGCCGTGCGCCTCAACGAGGGCCGCGTTGTGCGCGAGCTTCCCGTTCTCGTCTTCCCCGTAAAGGCCGAGGACCTCGTCGCGGTCCGGCTCAAGCGACGGGCAGTCGCGCGGGTATGACGCGGCGTCGCCGGTGTCGCAAGCCACGACGCCGCACTCGGCACATCTGAACATGGTCTTCCTCCTCACACGAGATCCGATCGCGTCAGTGCAACTCCGCCTCGGTCACCACATCGCGCTTGACGGTCGCGAGGAGCTCCTCCAGCGTACGGAAGACGTGCTCGCGGACGTCGCCGGCGACCAGCACCTTCATGATGTCGTCGCCGACCGCGAGCTCTCCTTCATTGAGCCACCCGCGGACGGCGAAGATCCCGGGCGACGCCGCCGCGTCGGCCAATGCGCGCTCGAACCGGGCACGGTCGACGGCGAGCTCCATTCCGCGCACCGGCTCGCCGGAGCGACTCGTGCCGCGGACCACACCGTGATGAGTCAGTATCATGCCGACCGCAGCCGAGCCCGGCCGCGCCTTGATCTCCCGGATCCAGTCGCTGACGTCGCCGACGTCCATCGCGCCACCTCCCTCTCGTGTCTTCATCTGTCCGCACTCTACTGCACAGGGACCTAAGTGACCCTGCTTCTGGCGGGATTGGGATTGCGGCTTCGCGGAGACAGTGTAATATGAGCATATGCTCATAACCAGCCGCGGCGCAAAGTCGCGGCGATACGCGGCAGAAGGAGTGCTCATGCCAGGCTTTGACGGCACAGGACCGTGGGGACAGGGTCCCCTGACAGGAGGCGGCCGCGGCTACTGCACGGGCGCTGCTCCCGGACCGTGGGGCAGGCGCGGTGGAGGCCGCGGGTGGAGGAACTGGTACTACGCCACCGGACTGACCGGCTGGCAGCGTCAGGCGCGCGGCTTCGCGCCGCCGGCCGCGGAGCCGGTCGCGACCGACAGCGCCGAGTTCGACCCGCTGACCCGCCTCGAGGAGAGCGTCGCGCAGATCCTCGAGCGCCTTGACCGCCTCGAGGCGGCGAAGGAGTGATGGCCGGCCAAGGCAGAGGCGGCACGGGGCCCGGCAGAGGCGGCACGGGGCCCGGCAGGCGCGGCACAGGGCCCGGCACCGGCGGCGGTCGCGTGCATGGCGACGGTCGCGGGCGTGGCGGTCG
>CAZTMO010000109.1:0-6855 GCA_964615105.1 uncultured Thermoleophilia bacterium | reverse complement strand
AGCGGTGGCGCCGCTCAAGTCGAAGTCGTGCGCCAGATAGAAGTCGCTCAGATCAGACCGGGTGGACCACCAGGCGTCGCCGGTCCCGGCCAGGTTCTCGGTCGTCACGACCTGGTCGGGCAGGTCGATCTTGAGACCCTGCTTCGTCCCGGCCGGGCGCTTCGAGAGCTGGCCGACGGTCTGTACGTTCGGCTTCGTCGCGCTGTAGTCGATCTCGACCGGCTTGGCCCAGCCGATCAGGTAGCGGAAGTAGAGCGGGAACGGGGCGGGCTGCATGCCGCCGAGGATACCGTTCCACGAGCCCGACTCCATGATCGCCCAGTTCGACACCGAGTTCTGATAGTCGGTCGTGTAGATGTCGGGAAGACCGAAGGCGGCGTGGCCGTACTCCTCGGAGATCACGCCCACGTCGATGTTCTCGGGGTCCATGCTGTACTCGCGCACGTAGATGTCACGCGTGGCACCGTGCGTACCCTCCGGGCAGGCGAGGTAGCCGGTGGGATAGTCCACGACGGAGGCATGCGACCAGATCGCGAAGTCGCCCTGCTCGCCGCCGCCGGCCTCCTGACCCATGCCGGCGTGGATGACGGTGAAGTTGTCGACGATGCCGTCGCCGTCGCCGTCGTAGTCCTGCCAGGGGAAGGCCGGATCGTCGGCGTTGATCGCGTCCACGGCCTCCACGACCAGTTCGTGAGCGCGGATATTGCTGTCATCGCCGGTCAGGTCGTCGGCCCCGTAGTAGGCCTCGGAATGGGCGGCCTGGAGCCACTTGGGGTAGACCTCGCCCTTGGGTGAGAACTTGCCCTCGGACTGCTCGAGGTAGTAGTTGGCCATCGTGCTGCCGCGCAGGTCGACCTTGCCCAGGTTGGGGTGGTCGACGATGACGCCGGCCTTCGGCCCGACGCCGAAGTAGAGCTCCTCGTAGAGCGCCGGCGTCGCGTCTTCATACCAGACCGTGTTGTTGTCGCGCGGCCCCGGGGCCGGGATCTTGTTGTGCAACGGCCCCGCGGCGGTGATCGGCGTCCCGTACCAGTCGAACGTCTCCTCGTCGGCGTTGAACTCCATCGGCACCGTGAGGCTCTTGAACTCGGACACGCCCTTCAGGCCCGGCTCGCCCTTACGCTCGTTCTTCAGAAGCTTCTGCAACTTCTTCGGGTTCGGCGTCGTCGGGTTGCGCTCGGCCCACTCCTGGCGGAACGCCTGGATCGCCTTCTCCCTCGCCGCCGGGCCCTTCAGGGAGATGCCCTTGTCGGCGAGGATCAGCTCGACCTGGGCATCGCTCGGCACCCGGTAGTGCGCGGTCCACTTGCCGCCGCCGAACATGGCCAGCGAGCTCACCTGCTTGGCGACGTCGGCGCTCTGGGCCGCCGGCCTCGCGACCGCGAGCGTCAGGCCCGCTGCGACGAGCACCGCCAGCACGACGGCGGGCAGCAGCCACCGTTTCTGTCTCACGTTTCTACCTCCTGTCGGCGTGGTCACTGTTCAGCAGGACGCGCGGTGATGGGGCGCCCGCTCTGTTGCCGCTCCGGCGTGCCTCCTTTTATCCACGCGTTGTCCCGTCGCTCAGTCCCCTGGAACGAGTGAGACCGGTCGTCGGACCGGTCTCGAGAGGGGGCGGACACCACCGGCGCACGACGCGCCCGGCGGAGGGCGCAGCCGCAGTCCACACGACGTGTCACGACCACGTCGGCGACCCCGTGCGACATGCGCTGCCTCACACCCATCACCCTGCGTCCAACATTACACGCATGGAAACGGCGTGTCCAAGGACCACGGGGCGTCGATGGGCGCCGCGGCGCATCGTCGCGTGTCACGACGTCGTCGGCGGTGTACGGTGTGGCGCCATGGAAGGCGTTCTCGCGTTGATCCCCGCCTACGAGGAGGGCCCGCGCATCGCGGCCGTGGTCGCGCGCACGCGGGCCCACCTGCCGGTCGTCGTCGTCGACGACGGTTCGAGCGACGACACGGCGGCGCAGGCCGAGGCGGCCGGCGCGACCGTGCTGCGCCAGACTCCGAACGCCGGCAAGGGCGCCGCGCTGCGCGCGGGCTTTCGCCACGCGCTCGAGCGCGGCGCCCCGGCCGTCGTCACCCTCGACGCCGATGGGCAGCACGACCCCGACGAGATCCCCCGCTTTCTCGCCGCTCACGAGGCGAGAGGCCTGGGGGGCGCGCGGGACACAGGCGACACGCACGACGCTCCCGGGGCGCGGGACGCGCGCCCCGAGCCGCCGGAGCTCGTCGTCGGCTCTCGCGACTTCGCCGACATGCCGCGCTCCGTCGTCTCTCCAGTACGCTCGACACGTGGGTCTTCTCGGCCTTCGTGGGACGTCGCGTCGCCGACAACCAGTCGGGCTACCGGCTCATCGGCCGTCGCCTCATGGGCGTCCTCCTCGACAGCCACGAGTCGGGCTTCGAGTTCGAGGTCGAGATGATCGCGCGCTGCATCACCCTCGGCCTGCCGATGGCGGAAGTGCCGATCCGCACGATCTACGCCGGCGAGCCCAGCCACATCCGCAACTGGCAGCACGTGAAGCACTTCTTACGCGTGAGCTACAGGGCGGGAATGATCGTCAGGGGCGGCCGCTGAACGGCGCGCCGCCCTCCGGTGACTCGCCGGTGGCAGCCCCCATCGCTTCGATCGCGCCGCAGTGGCCCCTCGTTCGATTCGATCGCGCTGCGGCGGCCTCCTCCCTGACAGGATCGCGCTGCAGCGAGCTCTTTCGCTCAATTCAATCGCGTTGCTGCCGATATTAGGTTGGCAGGCACCAGGAGGGGCCATGAGACTGTGCAAGAACTGCGGTCTGTCGATGGGTGACACGGCGACGTTCTGCCAAGTGTGCGGGACGTTGGCCGAACCCGACGACGAGGCGCGCGACGCGACGCAGGCGCCCGATCTCGAGTGTGCGCCCGTCGCCTCTGCACCGACCGCTGCCCCTACGCCCACCGCCGTCCCTGCGCCCGCCGCCGCCCCTGCGCCCGATTCGCCCGCAGGCCACGCAACCGGCCCAGGCGCATCCGCCGACCTCGAGACCGAGGCGCACCGTTGCGAGCGGTCAGACCCGGCGCGCGCGGCGGCGCTCTATCGCCAGGCCATCGTCGACTGCCTCGAGGCCGACGAGGCGCTTCAGAGCAAGGCCGGGCGGCGCGACGTACAGCGCCTCTTCGACCGCCTCAGTCTCGTCCTCAAGCGCGACGGGCGGATCGATGAGGCGCTCGAGGAGATCGACGCCGCCGCCTACCTCGGCTTGCTCGAGAACGGCACCGCGGGCACCAAGGCGCGGCGCGAGGCGCTGGCGAGGCGCCGCGCCAGTCTGCGTCGCGCGCTCGCCAGGGACTGACGACCCTCCCGACGCAGACCTACCGGGGAACCGAGCTCCCAACAGCCCGGGACGCCACGGTTCACGACAGCATGCCGAAGGTGTCCTCGTCGACGCTCCCAACGTGTCGGCGGCGGTCGACGATCGCGCGTAGCTCCCGGCGGCGGCTGACCGTTCGGGCTCGGTCCGGCGAGCGAAGCCGGCAACGTCAACGCGACGACCGACGCATCGCACAGGGCCGGAAGGCATGAGAGGACGCCGACGTTCCCGGCCGCCGGCGTCCCTCGACGCATGTTCAGCCGGCCTGCATCAAGCGCTCTTCACCTGCCTCCAGGCCTCGGAGTACTGCTGGGCGAACTCGCCCACGTCGTCCATGATCTCGGAGCGCGCCAGCTCCTCCTTGGTGGGGAGAAGCGTGAGCGCGAAGGGGTCGGTGTACTTGTGCGAGGCCTTCGACGGCGCCATGTACCACACGTAGCTCGTGTTCTTACCCATGACCTTGGGGTCGAGGAGGTAGTCCATCCACAGATGGGCGCCGTAGCGGCTGTTGTTGCCCACCGGGACCACCAGGGTGTCGGTCCACAGCGTGAAGCCCTCCATGGGGCGCACGTACTTCAGAAGGCGCTTCGCCTCGGCGCCGCCGCCGAGGGCGTCGATGCCCATGAGGGTGTCCCCGTCCCAGCACATCACGAAGCTCTGCCCCTGGACCATGGCGCGCTTCATGTTGATCGAGTCGTAGGTGGCGACCAGCGGTTTCTGCTCGATCAGCTTCTGCGTCGCCTGGTCGAGCTCGTCCTGGCTGGTCGTGTTCAGCGAGTAGCCGAGCAGCTTGAGCGCCGCGGCGAGGCACTCGCGCTCGTCGTCGAGCATGTTGATCTTGCCCTTGTAGCGCGCGTCCCAGAGCGCCGCCCACTCCGCCTGCGGCTCGGCGACCTTGTCGGTGCGCTGCGTGTAGCCCGTGGTGCCGTAGAAGTACGGCACGCTGTACTGCAGGCCGCCGTTCTCGCGCGGGTCGTCGTACGGCGGGTCGATGAACCTCTCGCCGATGAACTCGACGTTCGGCAGGTACTTCAAGTCCAGCGGCTCGAGCAGGCCGCTCTTGATCATGATGTGGACCATATAGTCGGACGGGACGATGACGTCGTAGCCCTTGGCCCCGGCGCGCAGCTTGGCGAGGACCTCCTCGTTGCTCGAGAAGTAGACCTCGCGGACCTGGATGCCCGTCGCCTTGAAGAAGTCCTTCTTGATCGTCGGCTCGAGGTAGTCGGTCCAGTTGTAGAAGGTGATCTCGGCCGGCTTCGTCTCGTCCATCGGCGGCACGGTGGCGGCACCGCCGGCCGTGCCGCCCTCGCCGCAGGCGCCGGCGAGGGCGCCGACGGCGGTCGCCGAGAGGCCGAGCAGGAGCGACCGCTCGATGAACTGCCGGCGGCTGATGCCGCCGCGCCGCATCTCGCGGCACAGGCCGACGACCTCTTTTTCGTCGCGGGAGGCGACGGCTTCGTCCTTCTCGGAGATCGCCTTGCGGTCCAGCATGCGCATGACCTCCTGCCTCGGTGTTCGGTCCGCCCCGACTCGCGATGCGGACATCCGTCTCCCTCAAGGTTGCGCCTCATCACACACGAATGCAACGGGAGAGGCGTTGGCGGCGACACCGTCGCCGTCCCGGGACCGCGACAGGTCGGACCGGACTTCCTTGAGGACCCCGGCGGGGAGGCGCTCGAGTGCAGGTCGGTGTGGCTTATCGCCAGGGACGCAGGCGCGAGTAGCGCCCCCGGCTCA
This sequence comes from uncultured Thermoleophilia bacterium, assembly GCA_964615105.1. Classification (GTDB taxonomy): domain Bacteria; phylum Actinomycetota; class Thermoleophilia; order UBA2241; family UBA2241; genus UBA2241. The sequence goes on along the minus strand of CAZTMO010000109.1, from coordinate 1,759 downwards.
CGGGACCCGGGCGCGTCGCGTCCTGGAAGTCTTCTACGCGCGACCTGTTGCCCGTTCGGCCAGCAGGTCGCCCCCGCTCTTGCCGGCGACCCCCGCCTGGAACACCTCGCGAACGGTCTCGGGTCGCCTGAACACGTCGGCGTCGGAGGGGTCGGCGGCCAGCACGATCGCATCGAACACGTAGCCGGGGGCGATGCGGCCGTAGCGATCGGCGACGCCGCACAGTTCCGCCCCGACCGTCGTCGCCGCGAGCAGCACCTCTTCGATCGCCAAGCCGGCGTCGTGAAGCAAGGCGAGCTCCTCGAGGTTGCGCCCGTGCTGACGACGGTCCCACCAGTCGGTCCCGACGGCGATCCGGACGCCGGCCTCACGGGCGATGCGCACGCAGTCGCCGAACGAATCGCGCAGCCTGGCGATCTTCCTCAACGCCCACTCCGGCACGAGCGACCTCTCCCCTTGTTCCTTGAACGTCTCGTCGATCACCTCCTTGACGATCGACAGGGTCGAGACGAGCCAGCAGCCGGCCTTCGCCATCGCGGCAGCCTGGCGCTCTGTGAGCAGCGTCCCGTGCTCGATCGACCGCACGCCCGCCGCCACGGCCAAGTCGATGCCCTCCCCCGCGATCGCGTGGGTCAGCACCGGCTTGCCGCGCCGCGCCGCTTCATCCACGGCGGTCGCGATCTCCTCCGCCGTGAAGCCGACGTCGGTCGGCTCGTCGTGCGGCGAGACCACCCCGCCAGTGGTGCAGAGCTTGATGCAGTCGGCGCCGTCGCGCAGCAGGCGGCGCACGGCAAGCCGCATGCCTTCGACGCCGTCCACGGTCGTCATCAGATGCCGAAACACGGCATCGCATGCGGTCGCGGTCGTCGCCGCCGCATATTGCGGATAGAGCGGCACGAACAGGATGCGGTCGCAGCCCTGCCGGAACAGTGCATCGATCGCCGAGCCGACCGACGGATTGCCGTAGCGCATGCCCCAATCGACCGAGATGCATCCGCTGACATTGGCAAGTTCGGCGCCAAGCTTTTCGGCCTGCGAGCGCGTGATGGTCTTGAGCGGCGATTCGTCGCGTTCCCGGTTCCAGATCGCGTCGTAGTCGTGCCCCTTGCTGCGCGGCCGCAGCGTCAGGATGATGCCGTTCAGGACCAGCTTCCAGGTGAGCGAGTTTTCCTCGATCACCCGCTTGTCGGACAGGAATTCCCTCAGATATCGCCGCATCGAGCGGTAATCGGTCGCGTCCGGCGTGCCGAGATTGGCGATCAGGACGCCGATCCGGCCGGACACTACCGGCGGATGACCCTGCGGGCGGGGCGATGCCCCGGCGACCGCTTCGGACGATGCGTCGTTCATGGCTCCATGCTAATCCATGCAACCGCATCGGAAATCAATCGCAAAATGACCCTTACCCGCCGCCTGCTGCTGCTCGGATCGTCCTGCCTCGCACTGATTGGCACCCTTCCACGCACCGCCTTCTCGCAGGGGACCCGCGCGAAGGTCACGTTCGTTCTGGTCAGCGATATCTATCTGATGAGCGACCAGCCGGCGCCGGACGGCCAGTTGCGCGGCGGATATGCGAGGCTTGCATCGGTCGTGAAGGCGGAACGGGCGAAAGGCGGGAACGTGCTTTTCGTCCATGCCGGCGACGCATTGTCGCCCTCGCTGATGTCGAGCCTCGATCGCGGCGAGCACGTCATCGCACTGACCAATATGCTGGCGCCGGACATCTTCGTTCCCGGCAACCACGAATTCGACTTCGGCA
>CAZTMO010000108.1:0-6927 GCA_964615105.1 uncultured Thermoleophilia bacterium | reverse complement strand
GGACGAATTGCAGGCGCCCGCCAAACGGCGTCGGCCGGCCCATCGCCCGCCGCTGATTCCGGCCCAGCACCGCGCCCCCGGGTGACCTCCTTCTCCACCTTCCTGGGCCGAAAATGGGCCGGGGCAGGTCGTCCGGCGAGGGTCCGTGAGTCCCGGTCAGTCCGCCTCGATCTCGTCGAACCGGGACATCTGGGCCTCGGGGGAACTCGGGGGTATAGCCTGGCTCGCCTGACGCGGCACCGCCACCGCTGCGATCCCCAGCTAGAGAAGGTTCCGCGGTGGCCCGCGAAGCGGTAGCGTCGCGACCGCCAGCGACGCAGCTATCCCAATCGCTACCCCAACGAGCCCCCGAACCCGGCTAGACTCCAGCATCCATCGAGGATCCGCCGCATCCGGCGGCGGGCTCGAAAACCGTTGTAGGGGTAACCCCTCTACCGAGGGTTCGAATCCCTCCCCCTCCGCTTTGTCCGCGCGCCTACGGCAGCGGCAGCCCCACCGTCGGATCCACGCCCGGGCCGATCGACGCGCCGTCAGCGGTGATCTTCACGAGGTGCTTGCCGCGCGTGTAGCCGTCGAGAATCGCTTCGACGGCCTTGCGGTACTCGCGCTCGAACTTGCGCGGGTCGGCGATCTGGCCGAGCTCGGGGAAGAACTTCGGCGCCCAGCGGCGGGCGAAGCGCAGGGCCTGCTCGTCGGTCGCGTACATCAGCATGTACTTGGCGATGTAGCGGAAGTCCTTGGACTTGGCGTCGAAGCCCGAGTGCGTCCAGCCATGGAAGCCGAACGGGATCAGCCCTGAGCGCTGGGCCTTGGAGAACTCGTTCATGAGCTCGAGCTCGACCTGGCCGCGGATCCCGGCCGGCAGGTTCTTGCCCGTGAGACGGTCGACGACGGCGTTGAAGTCGATGTCCGAGACGATCGGCCGCGGCTTGCCTCGGAAGACGGGGTTGCCGTTGACGATCAGCTTCTTGTACTGGATCAGCGTCGCGCCTTCGCGCTCGATCGCCGCGAGCTCGATCCTGCCCTTGTAGTTCTGCCCGAGGTCGACGTCCGCGCCGCCGGGCTTCAGCATCTTCTTGACCTTCTCGGCCTTGCCGGTCGGGTCGGGCTTGAGGCCCTTGAACTGCTGGAACTCCTTGAGCTTCTCGTCGTAGCGCAGCTGGATGCGGCGCTTGTCCACGTCCTTGAGCTTGTCGAAGCCCTTGGGCAGCTTCGGCTTGTAGTACGCGGTCTGCCCGAGCCAGTCCTCCGGAGCCCCCATCAGGACGTCGTCGGGCGTGAGGTTCTTCGTCGGGACGGCCTCGACCTTGCCGATCCCGTCCTTGATGTTCGCGGAGTAGGCGTTCACCGGGCGGGCCTGGATCTCGATGTCCACGCCCCACTTCGTGTTGACCTTCGTGACGGTGTCCGACAGGAAGTCGAGCTGATCCTCGTTGAGATTGCCCATGCCCTTGATCGGCGTGCGCGCCGGCGCCGTGCCGCTCCTCACGATCCGCTGCGCGCCGCGCTGGGCGAGGCGCTCGGTCACCTCGCCGGGCGGCGTGACCGCGTCAACGACGTCGCCCAGGTCGCCGGCCTTCGCTCCCTTGCGCAGCGTGCCGAGCGCCTTCTGCGCGTTCCCGACGGGATCGAAGAGGTCCTGAATCGAGGCGCCGGCGACGAACCCTTCGACCTCGCCCAGCTTCCCGGCGAACACCGAGACCGCCTTGCGCGGGTTGCGCTGCATGAGGTCGTCCCACTTGATGAGGTCGACCTCCGTCCTGTCCTTGTAGGCGCTGATGGCCTTGGCGGCCTCGTCGTAGATCTTCGGCAGCTCGCGCTCGAGGTACTTGCGCTCCTCCTCGCTGGCGTAGAACTTCGCGGTCTCACCGAGCACGCTCTTGCTCTTCGTGTACGTCTCGGCCGCTGCGTCGGCGATCTCCGCGTTGATCGCTCCCTCCTGGCCGTTCCAGACGCCGCGCGCGTAGTCGCGCCAGAAGACGAAGGGCGTGACGATGGCCGTGTCGACGCTCGTGTCGACCGCCGCGGCCACCTTCGGCAGGAACGTCTTCAGCCCCTCGGAGGCGAAGATCGTCAGCAGCTCACCGCGGCTCGGCTTGCGCGGGACGATGCCCTCGCGCACGGCCGCATCCTTGCGGATGAGGTTCGACACGAATGACAGGGAGCCCTCGGGCAGGCCGTGCTGCTGGGCGAGCGCCTTCTCGTACGGCGAGGCCTTGAGCATGCCGCGCGTGCGCGGGTTCCTCCGCAGATCGCGGCGGACGGCATCGACGAGTCGCTTGACCGCCCTCGCCCGCGCCTCCTGGACCCGTTCCCCGAGCTGCGTGAGCATCCCCGCCACCGCCTGCCGCGTCTCCCACCCGTCCGCGGGCCGCAGGTCGGCGTCGATGCGCAGCGCGGCGTCGGCGGTCTGCACCGAACCGCCCGCTCCCTTGGCCCTGACCCGCGTCACCAGGCGCGCCGCGCCCGGAGCGGTGATCTCGAGCACGAGCGTGTGCGTCACGCTGCCCTTCGGCGCAATCGTCGCCCCGAACCCGGGCGTCGGCGCGAAGACGGGCTGCAGCCCGGCGAGCGTCCCGCCGGCGCTCGTGTCGCGCGCGACGCCCATGCCGCTCGGGAAGACGACGTCGGTCAGCGGCTCGGTGCCCGCGTTGGTCGCCGTGAGGCGGACGCTGACCAGGTCGCCCGAGGCGGCGACCGGCGCGTCGAGCGTGACGCTGAGGTCCTTGGGACCGGCGCCGATGCGGTACATCGGTCGGTCGGTCTGCCCGCCGCCGCCGTCGATGCTGCCGATGATGTAGCCGCCGTCCGGGGAGATGTCGGTCGCCGACGTGAGCGGCGCCGTGGCTCCCGGAGCCATCGTGTTGAGATCGACGGCGGTGCCGTCGGGCCGCCACAGCGTGGCGCGCGCGGCGGAGCCGGTCCCCGACGATCCCACCACGGTGCCGTCGTCGGCGATCGCCGTCGCGGTGGCGCTCGCGAAGCCCGGCAGCGGCTGAAGCAGCGTCACCGACGAGGCCCCGGTCAGCTTGGCGGGGATGCCGCCCTGGCGCCCGAGGATCACGCCCGACGGCGTGATGCCGCGAGCCACGGGAGCGAAGCCGACGGGCAGGTCGGTGACGATGCCGGCCGCCGAGACCGTACGCGCGCGCGTCGCGCACTGCAGCACCACCGTGCCCGCGTCGTTGATGGCGACTGCGGTTTCCGAGCTCGTCGGGCACGCGGCCGGCAGCTGCGTCACCGCCGGGGAGCCGGCCGCGGCCGTCCCCGTGCGGTACTCGCCCGTGTTCACGCGCGAGCGGCCGAGCACGACGCCGGCTCCGTTGAGCGCCACCGGCGCCAGGTCGGGGATCCAGCTGCAGTTCGGGTCCGTGCCGCTCGGGGGCAGGCCGCCGAGCTCGGTGAGCACGCCCGCACCGGACCAGACGACCCCCGTGGCCACGCGGTTCTGCCAGAACGTGCAGATGTAGGTCGGGTTCGTGTACGCGCTGAGTCCGGCGATGCGGCCCTGGTCGTTGATGTCCACCGCCGTCGTCACGACCGCTGCCTTGCCGGCGGCCGCCGGCGCTGCGGGGAGCTGCGTGAACGCCCCGTTCCAGGTGAACGGCGCGCGCGTGGTGTTCGGGTTCGCCAGGTCCGTCGACCCCTCCGCCAGCACCACGCCCGAGCTGTTGACGCCGATCGGCTGGACGTAGCTGTACGGCCGGTCGAACTGGACATAGTCGGCCGATGCCGGCGCGGCCGAGCAGCCGAGCGCCAGCAGCGTCGCGACCGCCCCGACGACAAGCTTCCCCCTACCCCCATCCATCAGCGTTGCAGACTACCCGAGGTCACGAGCGGCGCCCAGCAGGCCCCGCCGAGATCGACGACCATGAGAGGCTTGGCGGCATGGCCGACGCCACGTTCGCGCATCTCGCCGAGTACCGGGGGCTCGACCCGGCGCAGCTCGATGCCGTGCTCGCCGACCTCGAGGGCGTGCTCGACGACCCGCCGCCGGAGCTCGAGGGCGTGGTCGAGCTGCTCGTCCTGGCCGACCGCGACGCCGGTCGTGCGCTGGCGATCACCGTGTTCGCCGACGCTGACGCGCTGGCCCGCGCGCAGCCCTACTTCGCGCACCGCAGCGCCTCGCAGGCCGGCGGGGTGCGCACCGATGCCGGCGACCTCGAGGTGGCGCTGCGACTCACGCGCGGCGCCTAGCTGCCGGTGCCCCGCCGCCTCAGCGGCCCTGCTGGATCACGACGTTGCGCACGGCCACCGAGCAGGTGACGCCGCCGCCCTTGGGGTAGGTCTGCGACAGCTCGTCGATCACGACGCGCGTGTTGGACGTGTACCGGCCGCGGAGCACGCTCACCGTGTCGCCCGCAGAGTTCGTCCTGCGCGCCGTCCCGCTGAACGACGGGCGCGTGATCGGGATCGCGATGGCGGTGAGGGACGGGAGCGGCGCGCTCGTGCCGTCCGAGCAGGTCGCGGTCAGCGCCTGACGCACGCTCGCCACGACGACTCGCACCGGCTTGCCCTTGCCGTACTGGGTGCCGAGTGTGACGTAGCTGCCGTTCGCGGCGCGGGTCTGGAAGTTCACGCAGAACTTGCCGATCTTCACTTTCGGCGGCTTGCAGGCAGCGGCCTTCGCCCCCGCCCCGGGTGCGGCGACGGCCGCCAGGGCGATGGCGGCGACGACGGCCACGGACAGGTGTCGAGAGCGCATCGCGCGATCCTCTCCCACTCGGGGCGATCGGCGCAAGTGCCGCGCCGATCGCTGGTACGGTCGGCTCGTGCGCGCGCTCGGCCTCTGTGTCCTCCTCGCGTTGGCGTTGCCCGCCGTGCCCGCGGCGGCGAAGGCGCCCCGCGCCGTCACGCCGGCGGCCGCCGTCACGACCGCATCGGTGTCCGGCGCGCGGCTCACGACCACGATCACCGTGTCGTTCGCGGTGCCCGCGCGCACGAGCGCGCGGAAGGCCTGCACCGGCACGGTGCGCGGGACGACGAAGCTCACCGCGCGCACACGGCGCACGCTGTCCGGCGCGCTCGGCGTCAGCGGGGCACGGTGCCGGGCGTCGCTGCGCGGCTCGCTGCCGAAGGCGTTCCTCGGCGCGACGAAGGCGTTCAAGCTGACGTTCGCGGGGAACACCGCCGTCAAGCCGTTCGCCACCACGACGAAGCTCAAGCTCGTCCCGCCGCCGACCGCCCCGGTGCCGGCGCCGGTCACGCAGCCGACGACCACGACGCCCGCGCCCACCACGACGCCCCCCGTCACGCCGCCCACCGGGCCGCCGGCGACGTCGTTCTTCGACCCCGCCTACAAGGGGACCTGGGGCACCGACCCGCCGACCACGGGCGTCAACGACCAGTGGGTCATCACCGTCAGCAGCTCGGGGGTCGTCGGCCTGTCGTCGTTCGGGTCGTTCAAGTGGCTCTGCGGCGCGCTGGACGACCTGACCCAGGCGAACTGGAACCTCGTCTACCAGGACACCGGCTCGTTCATCGCGCCGAATCACGCGGAGGACACCGCGATGCACATCTCCGGCAACACGAACACGACCGTGCACTGGACGCTCGACTTCGACGGGCCGTCGCTCGGCACCGGCCACGGCACGATGTCCGCGTCCGGGCAGTACGACTACGGCCTCGACGGTGTGAAGAGCTGCCACATGACGGCGGGCTTCACCTTCTATCGCTCGGGGACCTAGCTCGCGACCAGCGTGTTGTGGAACGCGGCGATGCGGTGCTCCTCGCCGTCGCGGACCAGGACGATCGTGGCGAGCGCGTCGTGCGTGCCCGCCAGCGGGCCGCCGGGCACCTGGAGCGTTCCGCGGACGTGGGCGACGGTGACGCGGTCGTCGACCTCGCGGGCCTGCACGAGGTCGTACGCGACCGTGCTGCCCGCGTAGATCGTGTCGAAGATCCGCTGGTGGCCGATGGCGATCGCCGGACCGGAGTGCAGCTCGCCGCGGATGGTGACGAAGTCCGCGTCCGGCGCGAACGGCGCGCCGAAGGCCGCGCCGTCGGCGGCGTTCCAGGCCGACTCCAGCTGCTCGATCACGGTCCTGCTGATGTCCTCGGGGTTCATGGTCGCGGCTCCTCTGGGTCACGTTGCTTGACACCTGACAAGCAGAGGTATACCGAGTATGCTTGACACATGTCAAGTACGCGAGTGCGGATTCTCGACACCGCCGTCGGGCTCGTCGAGGCGCAGCCGGCGACGGTGCCGTCGATGTCCGAGGTGGCGCGCGCCACCGGCATCTCCCGCCAGGCGCTCTACCTGCACTTCCCCGACCGCTCCGCGCTGCTGCTCGCGCTCGTGGAGCACGTCGACGCCCGCGAGAACCTCGCGGGCGAGATCGCAGCGGTCCAGGCGGCGGCGACCGGCGCCGCCGAGGTCCGCGCGTGGATCGAGATGCAGGCCCGGCGCAACCCGCGGATCGCCGTGCTCGCCCGCGCGCTCGACCAGTCGCGCCACGAGGACGACTCGACGACGGTCGCCTGGCGCGACCGCACCGCCAACCGGATGCGCGCGGCGACGGCGATCGTCCAGCGCCTGCGCCGCGAAGGCGGCGTGCACCGCAGCTGGATCACCGGCGAGGCGGCGACGATCCTCTGGGAGCTCGCGTCGTTCCGCGTCTGGGACGACCTCGTGAACGAGGCGGGGATCGCACCCGAGCGCTACGTCGAGATGACCACCGCCGCGGCGCTCGCCACGCTCGCGGCGCCCGTGCGCCGCGCACCGCGCGCGCCGGCGGCCTGAGCGGCGCGCCGGGCTCAGCGTATGTCGACCGGCACGCCGCCGCGCAGGCGCCGGGCGAGCCAGCGGACCAGGGCGTTGGGCATCCGCACGCAGCCGTGCGAACGAGCGCTGCCGAGCGGATCGGCGAGCAGGCCGCCCGCGCGCCCGTGCAGCGCGATGCGCCCCGGCCCGCCGTCGTAGGAGTG
>CAZTMO010000107.1:0-7016 GCA_964615105.1 uncultured Thermoleophilia bacterium | reverse complement strand
GACCGGCGAGGAGGGGACGTGAGCGAAACAGGGAGCACCAAGATCAGGGTGATCACGCCCGCGGACATCACTTGGGAAGCGGCGATGAGGTATCCAGAGGAGACCGATCCGCCGGGCAAGGAGTTCACGGCGGCGAAGTCGGTGGACGACAGGTTCAGCTTCGGCCTCTGGCAGCGCGACGTGCAACGCCGTCACTTCGAGCGAGGCTACCACGAGATCGCCTACATCCTCGAGGGAGAAGTGGAGGTCACCGGCGATGACGGCGAGGTCGTTCATGCCGGTCCCGGGGACATCCTCATCACGCCCAAGGGCAGCAAGGGGTTCTGGAAGAACCTCACGCCGGTCAAGAAGGTGTGGGGCATTTATGAAGAGGCGGGGGCCGACCTCGATCCCTACCTCGGCCCCGGCAAGTTCTGAGACGGGCGGCGCGGGTCGCGGGTCGCGAAGGGGGCACGGGCCGGTGGTAGCATCGGCCTATGCCCCCTTCGTCTGAGACCGGGACTCGCGCGCGCCTGCGGGCGCTCGACCCGAACGTCCGCAACCTGGGCTGGGTCAGCTTTGTCGCCGACCTAAGCTCCGAGATCGTCTACCCCCTCTTCCCGCTCTTCATCACCGGGGTGCTGGGCGCCCCGGTCGCCGTCCTGGGCTTCATCGAGGGGGTGGCCGAGGCGACGGCGACGGTCCTGCGCTACCCGTTCGGCCGGCTCTCGGACCGTCTCGGACGGCGCCGCCCCTTCGTGCTCGCCGGCTACGGGCTGAGCGGCGTCGGCAAGCTGTTCATCGCCGTCGCCGGCGTCTGGGGCGTCGCCCTCGCGGGCCGCATCGTCGACCGGGCCGGCAAGGGCATCCGCACGGCCCCGCGCGACGCCCTCATCGGCGCGAGCACGAAGCCGGCGGAACAGGGCCTCGCGTTCGGCCTGCACCGCGCCATGGACACGATGGGCGCCGCGCTCGGCCCTCTCATCGCTCTGGCCTGCATCCAGCTCGGCGTCCCGTTCCGCTGGGTGCTCGGGCTGGCCGTCGTCCCCGCCCTGCTCAGCGTCGTCGTGATCCTGCTCTTCGTGCGTGAACGCCGCCTCGCGCCGGCGGCCGGGGCCTTGCGGCTGCGCCTGCCGGCCTCGCCGGCGTTCCGCTGGCTGCTCGCCGGCTCGCTCGTGTTCGCCGCGGGCAACTCGAGCGACATGTTCCTGCTGCTCAAGGCGAGCGATGTCGGCATGGGCACGAGCGCCGTGATCCTCGTCTACGTCCTCTACAACGTCGTCTACGCGTCGGCCTCGCTGCCGCTCGGCGGCCTTTCGGACCGCGTCGGCCAGCTCCCGTTGGTGCTCGCGGGGTACGTCGTGTTCGCCGCCGTCTATGCGGGCTTCGCTGTCGCCGGCTCGACGCCGGCCGTGGCGGCCCTCTTCGCCGCCTACGGCGTTTACATCGCCGCCACCGAGGGGACGAGCAAGGCGCTCATCAGCAGGGCGACGCCGCCGGCCGAGCGCGCCGGGGCGATCGGCCTGCAGGCGACGCTGACCGGCGTCGCCGGTCTGGTGGCGAGCTCGCTCGGCGGCGCGCTCTGGACGGCGTTCGGACCGTGGGCGACGTTCGTCCTCGGCGCCGCCTGCGCACTGGCCGCCGCCGCCGTCCTCGCCGCCGGGCGACGCCCGGTGGCGCGCAGCCTCGAGGCCGGCCAGGGCAGGGCCGGCGACACGACGATCGACCCGTCGCGCGGCCGTCAGATCGGCAGCGGACGACGGTGACCTGCGATCGGTGTCCGCGAGAGGAAGTGGCGGGAGCGACGAGACTCGAACTCGCGACCTCCGGCGTGACAGGCCGGCGTTCTAACCAACTGAACTACGCCCCCGCGAAGGGCCTCCGCGAAGGCGCCGTCACCCGGCCGCCCCGCGGCGGATGCGCAGTGTAGCACAGGCGGAGAAGGGCGACAAAGCCGGCTCAGCGACGTCTCGGGCCGGCCGCCGGCGACTCCGGCGGCAGTTCGAGCAGAACCCGTGTCCCTTGCCCGACGGTACTGTCGAGCATGATCTCGCCGCCGTGCTCCAAGATGATGGCTCGCGCGACGGGAAGCCCCAGCCCGAGGCCTTGGGTCGCGGACGTCCTCGCCGCCTCGCCCCGATAGCCGAGCTCGAAGACATGGGGCAGGTCGTCGGGCCCGATGCCGCACCCCGAGTCCTCGACGTCGACGACCACGTGTCCCTTGCCGGCAGCGACCTCGGCCCGCACGCTCACCCGGCCCCCGGGGGTCGTATAGGAGCAGGCGTTTCGCACCACGTTACGCAGCGCGCGCCCGAGGCGGAACGCGTCACCGCGCACGCAGGGCAGGCCCTCGGCGACATGCACCTCGAGGCGAACAGCCGACTCGCGCGACGCACGGGCCTCCTGGGCCACCGTCCGGACGAGGTCGCCGACGTCGACGGGCCCCGGCACCGACGGGATCGCCGCGACCTCGAGCCAGCCGCTCTCGACGACGCTGGTGATCATGGCCGACAGGCGAGCGACATTACGCTCGAGCATGCTCAGGTAGCCCAACTGCCTCTGCTCGAGCGGCCCCGCCATGCCGTCGAGCAACATGCCGAGCGTCGGCTGGATCACCGCAAGGGGGGCACGAAGCTCGTGACGCACGAAGGATTGGGCCTCGGCGGCGCTCGTCCGGTCGCTCGCCGGGCGGACTGTGTCAGATAAAGGCCGATCCATGGGACAACCCTACCTCAACAAGCCGTGGCTACGGAGACGCACAAGGACGCGCATCTGCCCGGGAGGCCGCTGCGACAAGTCACATCACCCGTCGCACGGATCGGCGCCGAAACGATGCCGGAGTGATGGTGGGCGATGTTGGATTTGAACCAACGACCCCCTGCTTGTAAGGCAGGCGCTCTTCCCCTGAGCTAATCGCCCTCAAAGACAGCGTCGACGCCGGGAACCACTGGCACCGATCCTGCGCGGCCCGCGGGCCCGGAAGCCGGGCGCGGATGCGTAGTATAGCTGTGAAAACACGAGGGGCGGGGCGGCGCTGCCGCGCCGCCCCGCCCCTCGTCAACCGCCAGGCAGCACTATGGTTTGATCTCTCGCCAGGTGTTCGGCACCAGTTTCACCGACAGGACCTGTGGCCGATTGAGGTTGGCAATAACATTGGCGTTGTAGTTGACGGCCCGCGTACCACGCATGTCGGCGCTCCCCTGGGCGATGCACATGCCGTGGATCTCGGCATTGCCGCGCAGGAGCAGGCCGTCCAGCAGGTACACGATCCCGTAGATGGTCTTGTGCTGTCCGGTCTGGTTCATGTCGCCGGAGAGCACGATGAGGATGCCCGGGTCATCCGGTGTCCACACGGCCGCTTGGCCGCCCACCACATCGGTGGTGGGGATATCCTTGGCATCGACACCCCCCCGCTCGATCACGATGATGCGGGGGTTGGTGCGCCAGGCGCTCGTGGGCACGTCCGCCTGCTTGGAGAAGTACTTGCCGGCCGCGGTGGCGGTGTCGATGAGGTAGGTCAGCACCTCGTCGGGGAAGACGTCCACGAGTGTCGTCGTGGTATCCGGGTTGATGGAGATGCCGCCCTCGATCTCGGCGTTGCCGTGACCGCTCCAGCCCCCACCCGCGTACACCGAGGCGGCCGTGGCGGGCTGGTCGAGACCGACCACCGGCTGGTTGCCGGTCCCCTTCGTCTGGAGCAGGCCGTCCGTGTAGAGGGCGACCCCCTCCCGAATGCGCATGTCGTAGGTCACCTTCTTGGCCATGGCCTGGACCTTGGCGGCACGCGTGCCGGTAGCGCCACGAGAGACGATCCACATGAAACCGTTGTTGTTCTGGTCGTAGTTGTAGGCCGTGTTCATGCCGGGGTTCGTGGCGTCACCGTCGTCGTCGTAAAACCTGACGTCGATGAACGCCCCCGTCTTGGGGTTCGGGAACTCGGCGGCGCTGAACTGCGTTTTGAAGGTGGACGGGTCGACGGTCAGCGCGGCGCCCGCCGCGGCGGTCGACGGCCACGACGCCCACAACGCCGCTTGGCCGGCGTCGAGCCCGGCCTCGGCGACGTTGAACGCCTTTCCCTGAGTCCGCGCCGACGCCGTGTTGTGCTGGACGTTGGCCGAGAGCGCGACCATTGCCGCCGCCAGGATCGCAAGCGCCGCAACCACGCCGATGACCAGCACCAACGTCGCGCCCCGCTCCTCCCTCAGTCCGTTCACCGGGCTACCTCCTCTTACAGATGCCGCACGTTTCGCGGGGTGACGGTCGTGGTGATGTCCATGTAGTTCGGCGACTTGCCGGGGTTCAGGTCAACCTGCAGAAAGACGCGGACGGTCTGGACGCGATCCGCCGGGACGACGGTGGTGAGTCCGTCAGACAGGTACATCTGTCCGGTGGTGCTGTCAACGGCCGTGTACGCGAACAGATCCGTACCCGTGCGCAGATTCACCACGTCGCCGACCAGCAGGCGCGACACGTCGTCCCCCGTGTTGAATACCCCGTCCGGCCCGGGGAACTCGCGATAGACGCTTCCGACGTGGGTGGCCGCGTTCGTCTCACGGAGCACGAAGCGCGTGAGGCGAGGCGTCGACGTCGGGTCCGAGTTGCCCGCCATGTTGAACGTGGAGTAAAAGCGGACCTCGTGCGGATGGACGCGCGTGAACGCTCCCGTGGTGCCCCCGTGCACGCCTTCGGCGTCGCGGATCTCACGCGCCATGCGGGCGATGGCCAGGTTGGCGACGTCGCGCTGCTTGTTGGTCCTCGACGTGAACGAATACGCCTTGCTGAGCGCGAACCAGCTCCCCAAGATCATGGCGCTGAGCACGCCCATAATCACCATGCTGACCAGGAGCTCGATCAGCGTCATGCCGCTTTGGCGGCTGTGGGTCGCGCGCGTCACGGCGTGTACCCGTAGATCGTGAGCGTCGCGCCCGTGCACCAAGCGGTCTGCGAGCCCGTCTTACCGGTCGACGTCTCTACCCAGTCCCAGCGATACCTGCCTGCGGCGAGGTTCGCCCACGTGTGTGTCGCGCCTTTGCCCACGAGGGCACCGGCAGGCAGGATCTCCTGCTGAGCATCCATACCCCCCGGACCCAAGTAGAACAGCTTGAGGCTCGTCAACACCCTCTTGGTGGTGTTCTGGATGACCAGCGTGTAGCGCACCTCGGGGCCGACCGTCACCACGAGCCAAGGGACGGCTCCGACGATCTGCTGCGGCTGGCCCAGGAGGATGGTCGAGTAAGCCAGCGAGGGGACGTTGCCCGCGACGAACGGCTTGACCTGATACAACGCCGTCGTACCCCACCCCTGAGGTACATCCATGGTCGCGGTGGCAGTCGTGAAGGTCGTGGTGGTGGCACCGATGGTCTGGTACACTTGGTAGCCGAGCACGCCCGCGGTGGGCGACGCCACCCACGTGAGGCGCGCCTTGGAGTCGACGGCTTGGCCCCGGAGGTCGCTGGCCGGAGCTGGCGCGACCGTAGCCGGGTCGACCGAGACCAGGCTGATGCTCGCCGCGGTGCTCTCGTTGCCCTTCCAGTCCACAGCGCAGACGGAGTACGCGTACGTGACGCCCGCTGCACCCGTCAGGCCGTCGTCGATGTAGCCCATGCTGCCAGCCGCCTTGGGCAGGGTCGCGATCGTCGTTCCATCCCGCCTCACCACATAGTGGTCAACGTCGCCCGTGGTAGAAGCCGTCCAGGTGAGACTGGCCGACGTGAGGCCGGCCGTACCACTCAGGTCGGTGACCGCCGCTGGTGGGCCCGTCTCGATGCGGTAGGTGAGATCCCACGAGTTGCCGGGGGACTTCATGGTCGAGAAGGCGACGGCCTTGAACGTGTAGTACCCGTCGCCAGCTCCGGCAGTCAGACCCGGTATCGTCCAGGTAGTCGAGAACGCCGGTAGCGCTGCCGAAGAGTACGGCACCGAGATGGTGGGGTAGGCCGTGCCGGTGCTCGAGGTGACGAGGAAGTCGACGCGCCCCTCCAGCGTACGCTGATTGGGGGCGACCCCGACGGTGCGCGGGGCCATCGAGTCGAGGTCGGCGGAGTTCACCACGGCCCGCAGGCTCACCGGTGAATTGACGATGAGGCGCTCCGAGGAGGGATCCAGGGGGTCGCTGAGCGCGAGATTGGCCGGCGCTACCGTGAAGTCGACCAACGCGGGGCCGGAGTACTGGCGGTAGATCATGGTGGTGAGGACCACGTCTTTGTGCGGGAGAGGAGGCCCCTCCCAGCTCGCCCTCACCGTGACCACCTTGTAGGCGATACGCGCGTCAGTGCCCGAAACGGGTCTGTCCGTCACCGTGTAAGCGAGGTTGAACGTCTTCGTCCCTCCGCCCTCTGTCTGTTCCGTCCACGTGTTGGGGGAGTCCCCGATGAAGTAGCTGTTGCTGTTCAGGTTTTCCGTGGTGATGAGCTCGAAGTCGAGCTGGCGCAGCTTCTCGATGCGGTCCTGCGCCACCTGGAAGGCGACGGCACGCGCCTTGTCGCCGGCGGTGACCTTCTGCGCCTGGACGAACACGGGCACCATGGCCGCGAAGGCGATGCCGGCGATGATGATCGTGACGAGAAGCTCGATGAAGCTGAAGCCGGCTTCTGCCCGACGCGCGTGTCTATTCATACCCTGCCTCCGGATAGCGAGGGATACTCTCATCGTGTTATCGGCGTCGCGGGTGTGAACATGAAGTCAAGACCCCCGCTCGTGTTGCCCGCAGAGACGGCGTCATTAACGTTTCGTCTCCGGCAGTGGCCGACCTGCGTCCACCACCCCTGCGGCATCCGCCACACTACCCCATGACGCTGCCACCGTGGAGAGGCCCGTAAACTGGAACATCCGTCTACCGAAGTCGGCGTGGCGCCGCGAGTGCGTAGTCAGTCAAGGCTACTCCCCCCGCCTGGACGACGGGCGCGCCGGCGGGCGGCGCGCCGGGGCGACAGGGACGGCGAGCGCCCGGGGCGCCTACTGGAGCTGCTGCAGTCGCTGCAAGGTGCGCTGCAGCAGCTCGATCTGGCGCCCGTACTCGGCCCAGTCGCCGGCCTGCT
>CAZTMO010000106.1:0-7063 GCA_964615105.1 uncultured Thermoleophilia bacterium | reverse complement strand
TCGACCCGCGCTGCGTCCACGGGCACCGACACCGGTGGCGCGACCTTGGCCACGGCGACCTCGAGGACGGTGAGCGCGAAGCTCTCCCACACCCGGTCGAGGATCGCCGTCGCGAGGCGCTCGAGCAGGTTGAACTCGCCGCCTTCGACGACCTCGCGCACGAGGTCGACGACGCGCCCGTAGTCGGCCGTGTCAGCCAGTTCGTCCGTGGCCATGGCCCGCGTCTCGCGCGGCACGAGACGCACGTCGACGACGAGCGTCTGCCCCGCCGCGCGCTCCTCGGCGGTGACGCCACAGCGCCCGCGCAAGGCGATACCTTCGACGGCGACGGTGAGCTCGTCGGTCACGCCGGCCCCTTCCTCGTCAGGCGTCGCCGGCGGTGCGCACGGCCTCGGTCACGCGCAGCGCCTCGACGTTGGGCTTCACGTCGTGCACACGGAACACCGCCGCCCCGGCCTGTGCTCCCATCACGGTGGTCGCCACGGTGCCGAACAGCCTGTCGTCGGACGCCGCATCGAGGATCGCCCCGAGAAAGCGCTTGCGCGAGGCGCCGAGCACCACCGGGCGACCCAGGGCGACGAAGCGGTCGAGATGGCGCAGGAGGAGCAGGTTGTGCTCGAGTGTCTTGCCGAACCCGATGCCGGGATCGAGCAGCACCTGCTCCTCGCGCACGCCGGCGGCGATGGCGACGGCGAGGCGCCCCTCAAGAAAGCGCAGGACCTCGTCCACGACGTCGTCGTAGTGCGGGTCGTCCTGCATGGTCTTCGGCGCCCCCAGCATGTGCATGAGGCACACGGGGCAGCCCGCGTCGGCGACCACCCCGGCCATTTCCGGGTCGCCGCGCAGCGCCGTCACGTCGTTGACGAGCGCCGCGCCCGCGGCGAGCGCGCGGCGCGCCACCTCGGCCTTCGATGTGTCGACCGAGACGAGCGCCGCGACCCTGGCGTGCAGGGCCTCGACGATCGGCACCACACGCTCGATCTCCTGCTCGACCGACACAGGGTCGGAGCCGGGGCGCGTCGATTCGCCGCCGACGTCGACGATCGCGGCTCCGTCGGCGGCCATGGCGACGCCCTGGCGCAGCGCGGCCTCGGGGTGCACGAACAGACCCCCGTCTGAGAACGAGTCGGGAGTCACGTTGAGGACGCCCATGACGCAGGGAAACGCGAGGTCGCGGTCCAGGAGGAGGGGTCCGGTCACCGGAGAGGCCTCAGCCGGCGTTGATGAGCGAGAGGACCTCGGCCCGCGTGGCGGCGTTCGTCTGGATGATGCCGCGCACCGCGCTGGTCACCGTCTTGGCTCCCGGGGTGCGCACACCACGCATCGACATGCAGAGGTGTTCGGCTTCGATGAGGACGAGCGCCCCGGAGGGTTCGAGCGCCCTGACGATCGCGTCGGCGACCTCGGCCGTGATGCGCTCCTGAAGCTGCGGCCGCGCGGCGACGAGGCGCACCACCCGGGCGAGCTTGCTCAGTCCCGCGATCTGGCCGTGCTCGCTCGGGATGTAGGCCACGTGGGCGCGGCCGTGGAACGGCAGCAGGTGGTGCTCGCAGATCGAGTAGAAGTCGATGTCGCGGATGAGCACCATCTCGCGATGGTGGTCGCCGGGCACCGTCACGAGCAGGCTCGCGGGGTCGACGCCGTCGATCCCCGAGAAGACCTCCGCGTACATCTCGGCGACACGCCGCGGCGTCTCGGCGAGGCCCGGGCGGTCCGGGTCTTCGCCGATCCCCTCGAGGATGAGCCGGACCCCCTGTCTGATCTTGTCCTGGTCCACGAGCGGCGGGAGGCCGGACGCCCGGGCCTCAGGTGACCTCGGGGTGGGCGGGCTTGACCGGCGGCGCCACGACCTGCGGCTGCGGGACGCGCTCTTTCTTGTCTTTGTCGCGCTGCTTGCGCTCGCGCCGCGCCGCCGCCTTGGCGTCGCGCTCGCGGAACACCTCTTCTTCGGGGACGCCGTCGAGCAGAGCTTCGAACTCGACCCGTTCGAGGGTCTCGCGCTGGATCAGGATCGTGGCGATCGCGTCCAACTGAGCGCGGCGCTCGACGAGCAGGTCCTTGGCACGCTGATGCGATTCCTCGATGATGCGCCGCACCTCTTCGTCGATCTGCCGGGCGACCTCCTCGGAGTAGTCCGGCTCCTGGGCGAACTCGCGCCCCAGAAAGGGCATCGCCTGGTTGTGACCCAGCGTCCGCGGCCCGAGCTCCTCGCTCATGCCGTAGCGCATGATCATCTGCTTGGCGATGCTGGTCGCCTTCTCGATGTCGTTCGCCGCGCCCGTCGTGATCTCGCCGAAGACGACCTCTTCGGCGGCGCGCCCGCCGAGGGTCATGGCGAGCGTGTCCATGAGCTCGTTCCTGGTCGTGAGGAACTTGTCCTCGGTCGGCAGCGAGATCGTGAAGCCGAGCGCCTGCCCACGGCTGACGACCGAGATCTTGTGCACGGGGTCGGTGTTGGGCAGGAAGTGGCCGACCATCGCGTGGCCCATCTCGTGATAGGCGGTGATCGCCTTCTCCTTCTCGGAGATGAGGCGGCTCTTCTTCTCGGGCCCGGCGAGGACGCGCATGATGCCCTCTTCGAGCTCGGTCATGGTGACGATCTTGCGCCCGTGCCGGGCGGCGAGCAGAGCCGCCTCGTTCACGAGGTTGGCGAGGTCGGCGCCGGTGAAGCCCGGCGTCTGCGCGGCGAGGGCGTCGAGGTCGATCGACTTGTCGATCGGCTTGCCCCGGGTGTGGACCTCGAGGATCTGGCGCCGGCCGGCGCGGTCCGGCCGGTCGACCACGACCTGGCGGTCAAAGCGCCCCGGCCGCAGCAGCGCCGGGTCGAGGATGTCGGGCCGGTTGGTCGCGGCGATGAGGATGATGTTGTCTTTCATCTCGAAGCCGTCCATCTCGACGAGGAGCTGGTTGAGGGTCTGCTCGCGCTCGTCGTGGCCGCCGCCCAGGCCGGCACCGCGGTGCCGGCCGACGGCGTCGATCTCGTCGACGAAGATGATGCACGGGGCGTTCTGCTTGGCCTGCTCGAAGAGGTCGCGCACGCGCGAGGCGCCGACGCCGACGAACATCTCGACGAAGTCGGAGCCCGAGATGCTGAAGAAGGGCACGCCCGCCTCGCCGGCGACCGCCCTGGCGAGCAGGGTCTTGCCCGTTCCGGGCGGGCCGTACAGCAGCACGCCCTTGGGGATGCGGGCGCCGAGCTGCTGGAACTTCTTCGGGTTCTCGAGGAACTCCTTGATCTCTTCGAGCTCTTCGACCGCCTCGTCCACCCCGGCCACGTCCTTGAACGTGACTTTCGGGGAGTCGACGCTGACACGCCGCGCGCGGCTCTTGCCGAAGCTCATCACCTTGGAGCCGCCGCCCTGCATCTGGTTCATGATGAAGATCCAGAGGCCGACCATGAGCAGCAGCGGCAGGACGATCGTGAGGGCGCTCGTCCACCACGGGTTGCCCGGGCTCGTGGAGCTGAACTTGACGCCCGAGTCCTGGATGAGCTTGGTCGCCTCGTCGGTGCTCGGATAGTCGACCTTGTAGGTGACGGGGTTGCCGTCGCCGCCCTTCTCGGTGGTCGTGACCTGAAGGGTCTGGTCGCGCGTGTTCATGAGCACGGACTCGACCCTGCCCGCCTCGAGGTCGCTGACGAAGCTCGGCGCCGGCCCCGAGAAGTGCACTTCCTTTTTGGCCGCGTCGTCGCCCTGGATCCAGTACTCGATCACCATCGCCACGAGGATGACGATGAGGATCGGGAAGAGCGCACTGCGGATGAATCTGTTCACGAAGATCCTTCGCTGAGTTGCCGGATCGCCGACGCGGACACGCCTCGGCGGGCACGACTGGCACCCGATTGCAGGGTAGCATACCCCGGCAAGGCCACCAAGAACCCCTGCATGCGAGGGAGAAGCCGCGCGACGATGGCGGGCGGTCGCCCCTCGGCGGGACGGGGCCCTAGAGGAGCGACTCCTCCTCGGCGGCGACGGCGGCGACGGCCTCGGGTGTGAGCACGCCGATGAAGTCGAGGGTCCGATAACGCTCGGCGTAGTCGAGGCCGTAGCCGACGACGAACTCGTCGGGGATCTCGAAGCCGACGTAGCGGCACTCGATGTGCGCCCGACGCCGTGCCGGCTTGGTGAGCAGGGCGCAGATCTCGAGTGAGGCCGGCTTGCGCGAGCGCAGGTTCTTGAGCAGATAGCTGAGGGTCAATCCCGAGTCGATGATGTCCTCGATGATGAGCACGTGACGTCCCTGGATCTCGGTGTCGAGGTCCTTGAGGATACGCACCACACCGGACGAGTCGGTGGACGAGCCGTAACTCGAGACGGCCATGAAGTCGAGGGCGCAGGGCACCGTCACGCGGCGCGCGACGTCGGCCATGAAGAACACCGCCCCCTTGAGGACTCCGACCAAAAGGAGCTCCTCGCCGGCGTAATCCTCTGAGATCCGGCGCGCCAGCTCGTCGACACGCTCCCGCAGTTGTTCGGGCGCGACCAGGACCTTGGCGATGGGGCAGCTCATTGCACTACCTCCTCGACGACGTGGAGCGTGCAGCTCGTACTCTCGGACACGCGGAACGGCTGCGCAACCCTCCCGCGCCGCTCCCCAGCCCGTGTCTCATACCCTACCCAGGCGACGCGGTCGTCGAGCCCGAGGACGAGGGCGCGCGCGCGCGCCGCCGCCGGCACGCGGGCGGCGGCGAGAAAGCGCGCCACGGTGGTCTCCGCCGCCATCCCCAAGGGCGTGAAGCGGTCGCCACGCGCCGGATGGCGGAGCTCGACCGAGGCCGGCGGCGCGGCGAGACCGACGAACGCCTCGAGGGGCGTCGGGGCAGTCAGCGGCGGCGGAGACGCGGCGGAGGACGGCAGCAGAGCGCCGGCGACGAGCTCCGCCGTGTACCGGCGACCGCAGAACGGCGCCCAATGACCTGTGGCCTGGATTGCGGGATGACCGCCGCCGGGGCGGGCGCCACCCGTGTCCGGCTTCTGCGGCGCCCCGACGGGCAGCACGACCGGCGGGCAGGCGTGAGCCGGCGAGCGGCGGCGCAGGCGCAGGCGACCGTCGCCGCGTACGACCTCCCATCCTCCGCGGAGCGTCACCCTCCCCGTATCGTCACGGCGCCCGGCGAGTCGCGCCAGCGCCTCGACCTCGCCGCGCTCGATCAGGGCGTCGGCCCCCCGCGCACGCTCCACGAGGCGACGCAGGCAGAGCGCGCGCAGCGCCTCCGCCTCGCCGGCGAGGGCGACGAGGTCTACCGAGGCGCGCTCCTCGCCGCCCAGGTCGGTCCCCACCCGCGCCCAGGCGACGTCGAGCGCCGACGCGACGACGTCGCGCTCTGCCGCCGCCACGTCGGCGCTCGCCGCCAGCGTCTCGACGACACGGGGGTTGATCGCCGCGAGCCGCGGCAGGATCTCGTGCCTGACGACGTTGCGTGCGTACACCGGCTCGGCGTTGGTCACATCTTCACCGTAGTCGATCCCGCACGCCCGGCAGTACGCCCTGATCTCGTCCGCACCCACGCAGAGCAGCGGCCGCGCAAGGGCGGCGCGCCCAGGCGCGCCGTCCTCGCGCGGCCGCATCCCCGCAAGCGCCTGCGGTGAAGCGTATTTCGCCAGCCTGTAGAGGACCGTCTCGGCCTGGTCGTCGCGATTGTGCGCCGCGGCGACGACCGCGCAGCCACGGCGCTCCGCGATGGCCTGCGCCTCGCCGTACCGCAGCTTGCGAGCGCGGGCCTGGAAGTCCTTCCCGTGCAGCTTCCCGGCCAGACACAGGATGTCGAGATCGATGTCGGCCGCGGCACACGCCCGCGCCGTGATCTTGCGATCGCGCGCCGAATCGGCGCCGCGCAGACCGTAGTCGACGTGCAACGCCGCCAGCCCGAGCCCAAGGCCCAAGCGGCGGTCGACGGCGCGGACCAAGGCCAGCATGGCCATCGAGTCCGCGCCTCCGGACAGCATCAGAAGGACATGCTCGCCGCGGCGTAGCACGCCCCGCCGGGAGACGAACTCCGCGACCCGGCGCTCGAGCCTCAGAACGAGAGGGTCCGTTCGCACCGTGCCACTGCCTCCGCGAGGTCGTGGATCGCGGCCACGGTCACGCCCGCGACGAGGTCGCCCTCGGCGAGACCGCGCGTGCGACAGCAGGTCCCGCAACAGGCGACCGCGACGCCGCGGTCGAGCACGCCGGTGAGCATCGCCTCGAGCACGGCATGAGCCCCCCGCGGCTCTTGGCCGGCGCGCGCCGCATGGACCGCGTCACCCATGAGAAAGACCTCGACGCGCTCCTCGCGCAACGCCAAGGCCTCGGCCAGTCGCAGGGCGTTATATGGGCCTTCGCTGCCGTACGGCGGCGTGTTGACCACGAGCAAGACCGTCATCGGACCCCCGTCGCTTCTCGCGCGCATCAACAAGCGTGGTCGCACGCCTGCGCGCCCGACGTCGCGACCCTGCCCGAGCATAGCAGAGCCTCAGCGCCGTCTGAGGAGGCGCACCGCCGGCGACCCGGGAGACGGCCGGCGCCGCCCGGCCCGCGAGCCTGTCAGGCGTCGCCCTCGACCGGCGCCTCCTTCCTCACCTCGAAGAGCGCCCGGTTGACCAGGCCCCCGAGCACGCCGCCGACGATGGGAAAGACGATGAAGACCCAGAGCTGCCCCAGCGCCCATCCACCGGCGAACAGCGCCGGCCCGAGGCTGCGCGCCGGGTTCACCGAGGTGTTCGTCACCGGGATGCTGATGAGGTGGATCAACGCCAGCGTGAACCCGATGGCGAGGGGCGCGAACCCGACCGGGGCGCGCCCGTGCGTCACGCCGTGGATCACGAGCACGAAGACGAACGTCAGAACGGTCTCGATCACGATCGCTGGCGCCAGCGAGTATCCGGCCGGCGAGTGATCGCCGTAACCGTTCGCGGCGAAGCCGGCGTCGAGCGAGAACGTGGCGAGCCCGCTCGCGACCACGTAGACGACGGCCGCGGCGACGACCGCGCCGGCCGCCTGGGCGACGATGTACGGCACCAGCTTGGCGGCCGGGAAGCGGCCACCGGCCCAGAGGCCGGGCGACCCGACGGGAGACACGCGG
>CAZTMO010000105.1:0-7073 GCA_964615105.1 uncultured Thermoleophilia bacterium | reverse complement strand
GACGGGAGCACCGCCCCGCAGACGGTTTTGAAGACCGCGCCGGTCACCGGACCGGGAGCCGCTCCGCCGAGAAGTCAATCTTGGCACACCGCGGCGAGACTTGCAGCGTCAGGCACGATGAGAGGGCGCGAACGCGCGACGGGCTCGTGGGCTCGGGACGTCGCTTCGCGGCCGCGTCTCAGACGAGGGGTACATTCGTCGGTCACGCTCACGGGAGGGCACGGCAACGCCGATTCCCGTGGTGAGCGACAGAAGGGCATCGTGATCCAGACGCGGACAGGATGGGCGGAGCGGCGCGCGAGGCTCGCGCATGAGCGCCTCATGGAATCGCGTGCACGAGGCCACGGCGACCCGCGCGCCGAGCTCGTCGCCGACGTCACCGGTCAGGTCGACTCCGGTGTCCTGTTCTCCGAACCAGTCCCGCACGACGGCGAGGAGACCGGCCACTGCCAGATCCTGCGTGCCGCGGTGAACGACTTGCAGTACCGACTTCTGACCGCCGATCCGCTGGCCGATGTATACGGCTTGGCGCTCGAGCGGCTGATGACCGCGGCGGGCGCCGATCGTGTGTGCGCCTTCTTGAACGGGAAGCCGGCTGCCGGGCAGACCCGGCACACGCTGCACGCCGAGGCGACGGTCGTCCCGGACTTGAGGCTCCTGGACGCGCCGACGACGAAACCGCAACGCTACGACGACTTCGTCCCCGGCCTGTACGAGAGACTGGCCGCGGGCGAGGCGTTCGGGAGCAGGACCGAGTTCCTGCCGAACCGGACCGCCAAACGGCTCGCCGCGCAGATGGCCGAGGCGGTGCTCTTGTTGCCGCTCTTCGTCGGCGGCGCGTTCCACGGCTTTCTGCGCCTCGACCACTGCGACCACGCGAGGCTGTGGAGCGAGGCCGAGACCGGCATCCTCGTCTCGGCCGCAGGTTCGATCTCGGCGGCGATCGAACGGCAGACGGTCGTGACGCAGCTCGTGCAGCGCTCGCACGAGCTCGCCGCGCTCCTGGCGACGAGCCGCTCCATCACGTCGAGCATCGACTACGACGTCGTGCTCCATGAAGTGGCTTGCGCCGCAGCGAAGGCTCTCCACTGCCCGGAGAGCGTCATTTGGGAATACGTCCCCCAAGACGGCACCGCGTCGTTCAGGGTCCGCTACCAGCGCGATCCCACCTCGGGCGCATCCGATGCCCTGGCCGGGACGTCGTTCTTCGTCGAGGACTACCCCGGCGGGATGGAGGCGATGCGGGCAGGCATCGTGGCCCAGCGCTCGCTCTCCGACCCCGACCTCGGCCCGAAAGATCGCTTCGCCATGGAAAAGTGGGGCGTGACGACGTGGCTGAGCGTGCCCCTCGTGTACCACGACGAGGTCCTCGGCATGATGAGCCTCATCGAGACGACCGACGAACGCGAGTACACCGACGAAGAGCTCCGCATGGCGACGCTCATCGGCGAGCAGGCGGCCGCGTCCCTGCACAACGCGCGGCTTCATCGTCGCGAGGAAGACCAGCATCGCTGGATGGCGGCCCTCGCCGAGGCTACGCGAGTCATCGCCTCGCGCCTCGACAAAGCCCAGCTGCTTCATGACGTTGGACGACTCGCCGGCACGGCGCTGCTCGTTGACGCGGCCGACACATACGAGGCGGTCGAGACGGACGGCGTCTTCTCCTTGCGCGCAGCTCCGCCGGCGGACAACGCCGACTCTGCCCGTGACAGGGAGGGCGTCACGTCCACCGCCGTCAGCCACCGCTCGGGGCGCGCGCCCGTGAGCGTCGGTGTGGCCGACGCGCTGCGGCGCGGAGAGGTCGTCGTCGAGGAGCGCAGTGACCAGACCCTCGACGGAGAGACCGCGGCGTACATGGACGACACCGGCGAGCAGGCCGCCCTTTGGGTGGCGTTCAGGATCGAAGACGAGACTCTGGGCGCGATGCGCCTCGCCGTGCGTTCCCGCCGAAGACACTTCGTCGAGGGAGAGCTGGCGTTCGCGCGCGCCCTGGGCGAGCACGCGGCGATCGCTCTGAACAACGCCCGCCTCTACAGGCAGATCGAGGAGCAAGCGACCAAAGACGGGCTCACCGGTCTCGCCAACCACCGCTGCTTCTACGACCGCCTTCGCGAGGAGGTCGAGAGCGCGCACGCCGCCGGCTCCGCGCTCTCCCTGCTCATGCTCGACATCGACGACTTCAAGCGCTTGAACGACACGTGCGGTCATCCCGCCGGCGACGAGATCCTGCGGCAGATCGGCCGCACCTTAAGCGAGGAACTGCTCCGCGAGGGCGATCTGGCGGCGAGATACGGCGGCGAGGAGTTCTGCGTGATCCTCCCCCGCACGACGACCGAACCACAGCCCAGTGGGGCGAAGGGCGGTGGCGGACACCCGGAAGGCGCGGTGGCGCTCGCCGAACGCCTGCGTCGTCGCGTTGCGGAATGCGAGTTCGAGATCGGGCTCGAAGAGGCGCCCGTCCACGTCACGGTCAGCATCGGCGTCGCTTCGCTCGGCACCGGGGCGCAGCGCATGGACGAACTGGTGGCCCGTGCGGACGCCGCCCTCTACGCCGCCAAGCGCACGGGCAAGAACAGGGTCCAGGTATCCTGACGACGCGCGGCCGGCCGCCCTCCCGGGCGGCCGGCCGCGCGTCAAGACCTTTCGTCGCGCGACGTTCGTCGGGCGAGACGCAGCCTCGAAGGATCCTACTTCGCCAGGTCGAGCAGCGCCTGGCGATCCTTGGCGATCTTGTACTCGGACTCCATCTCGAGGAGTCCGCCGGGGAACTCGTAGGCCGGCATGAACGCGACATAGTCATCGGCGTTGAACGCCTCGGGGTTGTGCACGCCGCTCTTGGGGTCGCCCGGCTTGCTGCCGATGCTGCCCTTGGCGAGGAGCTCCATGGTGATGACGGGCGTGAAGGCGGTCTGGGCGACGACGACCTGGGTGCCGTACTTCTCGACGCACTCCTCGTTGTCGGCGACCTGATAGAGGTAGACCCTGCGCTCCATGCCGTCCTTCTTGCCCACCACGTAGGTGCCGGCGGCTGTCTTGCCGACGTACTTCTTGCCGATCTCGTTCGGGTCGGGCGCGGCGGCAGCGACCACGTCGCGCGGCGAGACCTCGCAGTCGCCGACCTTGACCTTGTAGGTCTTGTCGATGTTGACCGAGCGGAAGACCTCCATCGCCTGCATGAACTCGTCGCCGAGCGCGTACTTGAAGGTCGCCTTCTTGACGCCCTTGAGGCGGTCGGCGTTGTGGGCGATCTGGACGACTTCCTCGTGCTCGACGTGACCCACCTCGACCTCGCCGATACCCTCCGGCAGCCAGAACTTCTCGAGCTCCGCGAACGGCTCGATCGTGTGGACCTCGCCGTTCTCGAAGACGACCGCCGGATTGTTGCACTCCTCGATCGTGGTCCAGACGCTGAAGCCGAAACTGATGCCCTTGGCGCCGGGGATCTCGAGGTTGGAACCGTCGCGGATGCCGATCTCGTCGACCTCGTCGAAGAGGTGGTCGGCTGCGTAGCGGGCGAAGAAGTCGGCCATGCCGGGCTCGACGCCGAAGCCGGCGAACGCGTACTTACCGATCTTCTCGAACTCCGGGCCCAGCGCGTACTCGTCGTCGCCGAGCTTCTTGCCGCACTTGCGGAACGGATCCGTCGGATGCGGTTCGGAGAGCGTCATCGCCGTGTCCAAGTAGTGCGTCTTCGCCTTGAGGGCGGCCTGGAGCAGCGGCGGGTTGAAGGTGGGAGCGCAGAGGTTGCAGATGATGTCGACGCCGTGCTTCTGGGCGAGCGCCGCGACCGCGTCGGGATCGCCGGCGTCGACCTGCTCGGGGACGAAGCGCGGATCGGCGAGCTTCTCGCAAAGCTCCTTGGGGCGCGCCGCGTCGTAGTCGGCCATGACCATCTTCTCGAGCCACTCGCCCTTGGGGTCGCGGCGCTTGGCGACGGCGGCGATCGACTGGCCGACGCCTCCGGTTCCGACGATGAGAGCCTTCATCTGTGGGTTCCTCCAGGTGCGTCGGGACGTCTCGTGAGCGACATTGTAGAAGATTGGCAGGCCGATTTCAGAGCGGACTTCGTGAACGCGGAAGCTCCGTCACATGCCCGGCGGGCCGCGCAGACCCACGGGGTCGGGGAGCCCGGGTCAGGCGCCGACCTTGTACATCGTGCGCTCGCCGAGGCCGGTCGTCACCTTGACGTAGCCGCACAGCTCGGTGTCGAGCTCCACGTCCCCGGTGTCGACGAGCAGGGGACGCCCCTCGAGGGAGAGCAGTTTGGTCTGCGTGGCGATCACAAGGATGTGATCGCGGCCGACGCGGCGGATCACGGCGGGGCTGATCTGCTGATTGCCTCGCCCGAAGATGTGCCCCTGGCCACCGATCACGGTCACGACGATACGCGCGCGCTCGTAGTGCTCGAGCAGATCGAGGAGGTCCGCTTCGGTCGCGTCCCCGGCGACGCGCTCGCTGTCGACGATGGCGTCGACGCCGAGCAGTGTCGACGGCAGGCCCAGCCGCTCGAGGACCGTGCGCGTGGTGGTACCGGGGCCGAGGATCAGCAGCTCACCGGGCTCGACGTGCTGGAGCACGTCCATGGCGACGTCCTGCAGGGCGCTCGTCTCGCCCGCCACGCCGCCGGCCTTGGCGCTCTGCACCAGCCCGCGCGCCACCGGGACGCGCATGTAGCCGTAGAGACGTGCGGACACGCGGTCCTCGCGAAACGCCTCCTCGTCGATGTCCATGACCTCGCACTCGCGCAGATGGACGGCCGCCGGGCGGTCGTGCAGGTAGAGAGCGACCACGTCGCCGGCCGCCGCCGGGGTGGTGGCGTAGACGGCGGAGTGGATCTTGACGCCGGCGGGGACGCCGATCACCGGCACGCGATCGCCCACGGCGTGGTAGATATCGCGCGCCGTGCCGTCGCCGCCGGCGAAGAGGATCACGGCGACGCCGGCGGCCTCGAGGGCGCGCGCCGTCTCCACGGTGTCGGCCGGCGTCGTCGCGGTGAAGTCGGCGGCCGCCCCCAGGGCGCGTTCGTCGTGTCCGCGTTCCAGCTCGACCTGAAGCCACGTCGGGCGGCCGGCGAGTGAGCCGACGACGGTCGGCTCGAACCCGGCCGCCCGCGCCTCGTCCTCGCCCATCTCGCCGGGTCCGGTGAGGACCTCGATCCCGTCCTTGAGCCGGGTGAGGCGCTCGAGCGCCAGCCGCGCGCGACGCGGCGCGTCGCGCGCGGCGCCGAGCTCGAGCGCCCTGCGCAGGACGTCCTCCCCGTCGCTGCCCTTGAGGCCGACGCGACCGCCGACCCCAGCCACCGGGTTGACGATGATGCCGAGCTTCTTCACGCCGCCCCTGATCCCGCAACGCGACCGGCGAGCCGCCGCGCGACCTCCGTCCGGCCGTTCACTTGCGCTTCCTGCCCCCGCGCCGCTGCCGGGACGGTGCCGACGACCGCGCGGCCGACTCGCCCGAACGCCCCCCGGACCCACGCGCGGAACGCCGGCCCGCCTGCGGGCGCCGGCGCGCGACACCGAACAGGTAGATCATCAGCGCCGGCGTCATGAGAAGAAAGAACATCGGAATGCTCGCGAGGACGCTGAGGAAGATGGCGACCAGCATCGCGACGAAGACGAGCGAGCGGGTCATCCTGAGGCTGAAGGGCGTCAGGCGACGGTCCCGCATCCAGAAGTCGAACGCGTCGACGAGCATGGCGGCCAGGGCGATGGTCGCTGCTGCGAGGCCCCCCGAAGACACGAGAGGCTTCCAGCCGCTCCCCTGTCCTCCGCTGAGGTAGGTGAGCGCAAGGGCGGCGCTGAGCAGCGTCGTCAGCAGGATCACCGCGAGCCCGACGGAGCGGAGGGTCTTCTGGCCGGACGAGCGGTCGTCGCGTCTGACGGGCATGGCGTCGTGTCCGTTCGTAGCAGCGCGCCGCGCCGGGGTCAGCGACCGCTGCGCCGCTTCTTCTTCGCCTGCTTCTTGCGCGCGCGGCCGCCCGCCCGGCGGGCGTCCGCCGCCCCTGGTCCCGGCCCGGAGGTCTCGTCCCACGAGCGCGGCGGTCGCTTGACGACCTCCTCGCCGCGCGGGCCCCGCCGCTTGTTCTCGGGCTTCCAGATACCGCCGCACCACGCCGGCAAGATGTCCGTGAGCGTCCTGCGGATGCGCACGTAATAGATGACCAGGGCGATCACGGGGACGAGCTCGCCGCGCAACACGAGCAGCGGCGCGGTCACGGCGACGAGCAGCAGGCCGACCGTCGCGAGCACGCGGACCTGCGCGTCGGCCGGCCACTTGCGCGCCGGCGACACGGCGCGCACGGCGACCAGCCCGAGCGACACCGTACCGACGAGGGCGCCCGCGAAGACCGCCACGGTGGTCCAGCGGTCGCCCGCCATCCCGCCGGCATGGAACAGCCGCTGGATCGCCCAGTAGAGCGGGAAGAGCAGCCACACGGCGAGCAGCACGAGCACCCCCACCGCGAACCACGGGACGACCATGTTCACCCAGCCGATGAGGCGGGCGCCGAAGGAGGCCGACCGGCGCCGCTGCGCCGGCCGGCCTTTGTCGTTCGATCTGCTCACGCGCTCAGCTTATCGTCTTTGCCTCGCGCGCGTCCGGCACGGCCCGTGAGGGCCGGAGCCGGGCGGGGTTGCATCGGCGTCACTTCGCCCCGAGTCCGCGCTTCTTGTAGGCGCGCCACGTGAAGGCCCACTCCTTCGGGTCTTCCATGGCCTCGGTGCGGCGCATCTGGTCGATCGGCTGGGCGTGCGGCGCGTCGAGAACAGACTGCGCATCGGCGTACGACTCGTCGCTGCCCCTCTTGATGACCGCCGCCCACTCGTCGAGGTCATCCCTGCTGTAGGTCTCGCAGGGCTCCGGCGTGAACGGCTCGGGGACGACCCACGGGTGATGGCTCATCCAGTAGCTCTGGATACCGAAGTCGATCATGCGGTCGCGCAGGGCCTCGGTGCCGACGCCGGTGTCCTCCTTGAGCTGTTCGAGGCTGTAGCGCACCTGGTCGAGCCGGCGGTGGCCTTCGGCGTACGGCCGGCTCACGCCCTTGACGGCCATGAGCAGGTTGTCGAGGTAGT